>NZ_JBMKJI010000026.1:0-74638 GCF_049237025.1 Enterobacter cloacae complex sp. SYL001
GGTGGTTACAGAAGTATTCGGTGGAGCGGTAGTTCAGTCGGTTAGAATACCTGCCTGTCACGCAGGGGGTCGCGGGTTCGAGTCCCGTCCGTTCCGCCACTTATTAAGACATTAAGCCTGCCCAAAGGGCAGGCTTAATGGCAAAAAAATTTAGGGGCGTAGCTCAGTTGGTAGAGCACCGGTCTCCAAAACCGGGTGTCGCGAGTTCGAGTCTCTCCGCCCCTGCCATATAGAATCCTTTGCTTCGGCAAAGGATTTTTTTTTGCCTGTAAAACGGCTCAACACCTTCCTGAAGAATAAGCAGCCTGCGTTTCCGCAGGCTTTTGCGTTAATCCAGTATGCTGGTTTTTAACAGATCTTTTATCTGCGACTGCTTATCGCTGTTTTGCAGCCAAATGGCATACAGCGGCCTGGAGAGCTTTGTTGAATCGGTGACAACGTGGAGTGCGGGTTTATTATCCGCCCAGCGAACAGGTAACCAGGTACAGCCTTTCAGTGTGGGAAGATGCTGGCATGCGATCTCCGCAGAGCTTGTCGTGAGTTGCGGGATATCATCGCTGGCAATTAACCCCGTCTCGTGCTGCTGAAAATCAGGCCCCCATTCCAGGCGTAAATAATTCAGGTCGGCCTTCATCATTGCAGGCTCGGATGCATAGAGCGCCAAGCTAAACTGTCCAACAATCTGGCTGCTAAATTCATCCATCTTGGGGGCTTCTGTTGTGATCAGCAGATCAAGCTGCCGCTCGTGGAGTTGCTTAACCAGCGACTGGCGTTGCGCAATCCTCGCCTCAAATTGCAGATGATTGTGTGTGCGATATAGCCGCATAAGCCACTGGCTGAGCATGCATTCCCATAGTGAAGCGCTGGCACCGATCGAGAATTCATTATGCCGGGAGGTGTGCGCAACCTCCTTTCGCGCTGCCTGCCAGGTATTCATCAGGGTTTCTGCATAAGGCAATAGCTTTTCACCGGCCGGGGTTAGACGAATATTGTTGCGATGGCGGGTAAAAAGGTTCACACCCAGTTGATTTTCCAGCTGTCGAATACGAAAACTGACTGCTGACTGCGTCAGGTAGAGGGCTTCAGCTGCTCGCCCAAAGTGTCGCGTTCTGCTCACTTCGAGGAAAGTTTTTAGCAATTCCGTATCCACATCTTTCTCCACAAAATTATTTGTCGTTATGATTTAAATGTTTTGTTTTACACTCTGTCAAGCGTAACTAATACTCCGCGCCATAAATAGCTCGGCCAAAGAATTAGGAGCGTGTAGGATGGCGGAAAGCTTTACGACGACTAATCGTTTTTTCGATAATAAACATTATCCGCGCGGGTTCTCTCGTCACGGCGATTTCACTATCAAAGAAGCTCAGCTTCTTGAGCGCCATGGTTATGCCTTTAACGAGCTGGATCTGGGTAAGCGCGAACCGGCAACCGAAGATGAAAAACAGTTTGTCTCTGTTTGTCGTGGTGAGCGTGAGCCGCAGTCTGATGCAGAACGTGTATGGATCAAGTATATGGCTCGCATTAAGCGTCCTAAGCGTTTCCATACGCTGTCTGGCGGCAAGCCGCAGATGGAAGGTGCAGAAGACTACACCGAGTCTGACGATTAAGAAGAGAAGGGGCTACGGCCCCTTTTTTTATGCCAGCATTTTTTGCAGATGCAACAGCAGCCGATCGATCGCACGGTAGCTTAATGCCTCTTGCAAATGTCGCCTCTCTATTCCGGGGCAGCCCTCCACGTCAGCGACCGTGCGCGCAACTTTCAACAAACGCTGCCACGCGCGAATGGATAGCCCAAACCGCGTCAGTGTCTCTTCCAGCCAGCCTGCATCTTCGGCGTTGAGAGAGCAAAACTGTCGGATCCCGCTGTTATCCAGCCGGGCATTCAGCCTGTTCTGACGAGCATACTGCCGCGCCTGAGCCGCAATAACCCGTTCTCGCACCGCTGCTGAGCTTTCGCCTTTGATACCGGTTTGCCTCAGCAGACCGGGCGGTGGCAGGGGGATCTCGAGAGATAAATCAAAACGGTCGAGGAAGGGGCCGGACAGCTTACTCAGATAGCGCAGCGTCTGCTCCGGCGTACAGCGGTTATGGTTGCCCTGATAATGGCCCGTTGGGCTAGGGTTCATCGCGGCGACCAGCTGAAACTGCGCAGGGTAGCTTATTTTGGCGCGTGTACGAGACAGATGGATTTCGCCGGATTCAATCGGCTCCCGCAACGCATCCAGCACGCGGCGTTCAAACTCTGGCAATTCATCCAGGAACAGAATGCCGTTGTGTGCCAGTGAGATTTCACCCGGTCCGGGAATTGAGCCCCCGCCCACCATCGCGGTAAGAGACGCACTGTGGTGTGGCGAGCGGAAAGGACGGCGGCGCCACTGTTTATGCAGCGATATTGAACTGACCAGGCTAAATATCGCGGCGCTTTCCAGCGCTTCGTGATTATTGAGGGGGGGCAGCAGGCCGCTCAACCTGCTCGCCAGCATCGTTTTCCCCGTGCCTGGCGGACCTATCAGTAGCAGGTTATGCCCACCCGCGGCCGTTATTTCTAACGCCCGCTTACCCTGTTCCTGACCCATAATATCGCTGAGGTCATCGGGTGAATCTGCCACTACCTCCTCATTCTCCTGCGGCTCGGCAAGCTCGTGTCGGCCTTCCAGCCAGGCGCAAACCTCCTGCAAATGTCCCGCGACAAGACACCCCTTTTCGGCGATAAGGCTGACTTCAGAGGCATTTTCATTGGCCACAATGATTTGCCTTCCCGCGCGTATGGCTTCAAGCGCACCCGAGATTGCTCCGGGAACGCCTCTTAACGCGCCTGTAAGCGCTAATTCACCCACGAACTCGCACGAGCTTAACCCTGGCGTATTGAGCTGTTCAGAAGCCGCGAGAAGCGCTATAGCAATAGGTAAATCATATCGCCCTCCCTCCTTTGGCAAATCGGCGGGCGCAAGGTTGATGGTGATCTTCTTCGCCGGAAAAGCATAACCGCTATTAATAATTGCGCTGCGCACGCGATCCCTGGCCTCCTTAACGGTCGTTTCGGGTAAGCCGACCAGCGTCAGTCCGGGCAGTCCATTACTTAAATGAACCTCTACAGAAATAAGCGGTGCCTTCACGCCGATGGCCGCGCGTGTATAAACAACTGACAGTGACATAAGCCCTCCTTGGCGGTAACTATGCCAGCATCATTTTTTCCTGTTTAGCGCTAATTCACTGAATTACGGCGCTCGTTCCAGCCTTTTAGCGCCTAAATGTAATCATTACATGTCGGTGGAATCGGCCTCGCAGAAAAGAAATCATGCGCGCCTTGCCTGATGAAACAGGACAAAAAAATGAAAAATCTTCATTTCTATTTTTTTCCTATATAAAACAACGATTTTGAAAGAAATAGTTCGCCTGCTACAGAAATGGGTCATAAAAAAATCTTGTGTCAGATGAAATATCTGTGGTAACTCTTTAGGTATTCCTTCGAACAAGATGCAAAAAGAACTGAAAATGACAGCCCTTCTACGAGTGATTAGCCTGGTCGTGATTAGCGTGGTGGTGATTATTATCCCACCGTGCGGGGCTGCACTTGGACGAGGAAAGGCTTAGAAATCAAGCCTTAACGAACTAAGACCCCCGCACCGAAAGGTCCGGGGGTTTTTTTATGACTAAAAAACTTAAATGAGGAGCAGAGAATGACGGCTAGCACAAAATTCTGTTTCTCCAGATTTATGACGGGGAACTAACTATGAATGGGGCACAATGGGTAGTACATGCGTTGCGCGCGCAGGGAGTCGAAACCGTATTCGGTTATCCGGGTGGCGCAATTATGCCGATTTACGATGCACTGTATGACGGCGGCGTGGAACACCTCTTGTGCCGACACGAGCAGGGCGCAGCGATGGCCGCCATCGGTTATGCCCGTGCGACCGGTAAAACCGGCGTCTGTATGGCCACCTCCGGTCCGGGCGCAACGAACCTGATCACCGGCCTGGCTGACGCGCTGCTCGATTCCGTACCCGTGGTGGCGATCACCGGCCAGGTGGCCTCTCCGTTCATCGGCACCGATGCTTTCCAGGAAGTGGATGTGCTCGGTTTATCGCTTGCCTGCACCAAACACAGCTTCCTCGTTCAGTCTCTCGAAGAGCTGCCGCGCGTGATGGCCGAAGCGTTCGAGGTTGCCAGCTCTGGCCGTCCTGGCCCGGTTCTGGTAGATATCCCGAAAGATATTCAGGTTGCACTCGGCGATCTGGAACCGCACTTCTCCACCGTTGAAAGCGACAACGTGTTTCCCCATACGGAGGTTGAAGAGGCTCGCCAGATGCTGGCGCAGGCGAAACAGCCGATGCTGTATGTAGGCGGCGGCGTGGGCATGGCGCAGGCTGTTCCTGCCCTGCGCGAATTTATCGCAGTAACGCAAATGCCCGCCACCTGCACGCTGAAAGGATTGGGCGCGGTCGACGCGGACTATCCATACTATTTGGGCATGTTAGGGATGCACGGCACCAAAGCGGCAAACCTGGCGGTGCAGGAGTGTGACCTGCTCATCGCCGTCGGCGCCCGTTTTGACGACCGCGTCACCGGCAAGCTGAACACCTTTGCGCCGAACGCCAAAGTGATCCATATGGACATCGACCCGGCGGAGATGAACAAACTGCGTCAGGCGCATGTCGCGTTGCAGGGCGATCTCAACGCGCTGTTACCTTCGCTGGAGCAGCCGCTGGATATCAACCCATGGCGTCAGCACACCGCCGATATGCGCGCTGAACACGCCTGGCGTTACGACCACCCCGGCGAGGCCATCTATGCGCCGCTATTGTTGAAACAGTTGTCCGACCGCAAACCCGCAGACAGCGTGGTGACGACGGATGTCGGCCAGCATCAGATGTGGTCAGCCCAGCACATGACCTACACCCGCCCGGAGAACTTCATCACCTCGAGCGGCTTAGGCACGATGGGCTTCGGCCTGCCCGCTGCCGTGGGCGCACAGGTTGCCCGCCCGAACGATACCGTTATCTGTATCTCCGGTGACGGCTCCTTCATGATGAACGTCCAGGAGCTCGGCACCGTGAAGCGTAAGCAGTTACCGCTGAAAATCGTTTTGCTCGATAACCAGCGTTTGGGAATGGTTCGCCAGTGGCAGCAGCTGTTCTTCCAGGAGCGTTACAGCGAAACGACCCTGACCGACAACCCCGATTTCCTCACCCTGGCCAGCGCCTTCGGCATTCCTGGCCAGCACATCACCCGTAAAGACCAGGTTGAAGCGGCACTCGACACCATGCTGTCAAGCGAAGGGCCATACCTGCTTCATGTCTCAATCGACGAGCTTGAGAACGTCTGGCCGTTGGTACCGCCCGGTGCCAGTAACTCACAAATGCTGGAGAAATTATCATGATGCAACATCAGGTTGCCGTGCAGGCTCGCTTCAACCCGGAAACGTTAGAACGCGTATTGCGTGTGGTCCGTCACCGTGGTTTTCAGGTTTGCTCTATGAATATGGAAACGGCCACGGATGCACAAAATATCAGTATCGAATTAACCGTTGCCAGCCCGCGGCCGGTCGACTTACTGTTTAGTCAGTTATCAAAACTGGTAGACGTTGCCCATGTTGCCATCTGCCAGAGCACAACCACATCACAACAAATCCGCGCTTAAGCGTGACAGGACGAAAAAATGACGACAAAAAAAGCTGATTACATTTGGTTCAATGGTGAGATGGTTCGCTGGGAAGACGCGAAAGTTCACGTGATGTCCCACGCGCTGCACTACGGCACCTCCGTGTTTGAAGGCATCCGTTGCTACGATTCTCACAAAGGACCAGTGGTGTTCCGCCATCGCGAACACATGCAGCGTCTGCATGACTCAGCCAAAATTTATCGTTTCCCGGTCTCCCAAAGCGTTGATGAGCTGATGGAAGCCTGCCGCGAGGTGATCCGCCAGAACAAACTGACCAGTGCCTATATTCGTCCGCTGGTCTTCGTGGGTGATGTCGGCATGGGTGTCAATCCGCCCGCTGGCTATAACACCGATGTGATCATTGCTGCGTTCCCGTGGGGCGCCTACCTGGGCGCGGAAGCACTGGATCAGGGGATCGACGCAATGGTTTCTTCCTGGAACCGCGTGGCACCAAACACTATCCCGACCGCGGCTAAAGCGGGCGGTAACTACCTCTCCTCACTGCTGGTTGGCAGCGAAGCGCGCCGTCACGGTTACCAGGAAGGTATCGCGCTCGATGTAAATGGCTACATCTCCGAAGGTGCGGGCGAAAACCTGTTTGAAGTGAAAGACGGCATTCTGTTCACCCCGCCGTTTACCTCGTCCGCGCTGCCGGGCATCACCCGCGACGCCATCATCAAGCTGGCAAAAGATCTGGGTATCGAAGTACGCGAGCAGGTGCTGTCCCGCGAATCCCTGTACCTGGCTGACGAAGTGTTCATGTCCGGTACCGCGGCTGAAATTACACCGGTGCGTAGCGTCGACGGCATTCAGGTGGGCGAAGGCCGCTGTGGTCCGGTCACCAAACGCATTCAGCAAGCCTTCTTCGGCCTGTTCACCGGCGAAACAGAAGACAAATACGGCTGGTTGGATCAGGTTAATCACTAAATATAAATTTGGGACGGCACGCACCGTCCCATTTAATAGTCAGACGGGAGTAAATAAAGCATGCCTAAGTATCGTTCAGCCACCACCACCCACGGCCGTAATATGGCGGGTGCCCGCGCACTGTGGCGCGCCACCGGAATGACCGACGCCGATTTCGGCAAGCCAATTATCGCCGTGGTGAACTCCTTCACCCAGTTTGTGCCGGGCCACGTGCACCTGCGCGATCTCGGTAAGCTGGTTGCCGAGCAAATCGAAGCCTCCGGCGGCGTGGCGAAAGAGTTCAACACCATTGCGGTGGATGACGGTATCGCAATGGGCCACGGGGGGATGCTCTATTCACTACCGTCGCGCGAGCTGATCGCCGACTCGGTGGAGTACATGGTTAACGCCCACTGCGCCGATGCGATGGTCTGTATCTCCAACTGCGACAAAATCACCCCGGGGATGCTGATGGCCTCCCTGCGCCTGAACATTCCGGTGATCTTCGTTTCCGGCGGCCCGATGGAAGCGGGTAAAACCAAGCTTTCCGACAAAATCATCAAGCTCGACCTGGTCGATGCCATGATCCAGGGCGCGGACCCGAAAGTCTCTGACGAGCAGAGCGACCAGGTGGAACGCTCCGCGTGTCCGACCTGCGGCTCCTGTTCCGGGATGTTCACCGCCAACTCCATGAACTGCCTGACCGAAGCGCTGGGCCTTTCTCAGCCGGGTAACGGCTCGCTGCTGGCGACCCACGCCGACCGTAAGCAGCTGTTCCTTAACGCGGGCAAGCGCATCGTTGAGCTGACCAAACGCTACTACGAGCAGGACGACGCCAGCGCGCTGCCGCGCAACATCGCCAGTAAAGCGGCGTTCGAAAACGCCATGACGCTGGATATCGCCATGGGCGGTTCCACCAACACCGTTCTGCACCTGCTGGCCGCCGCGCAGGAAGCCGAAATCGACTTCACCATGAGCGACATCGACAAGCTCTCCCGCAAAGTGCCGCAGCTGTGTAAAGTCGCGCCGAGTACCCAGAAGTACCATATGGAAGACGTGCATCGTGCTGGTGGTGTCATCGGTATCCTCGGCGAGCTGGATCGCGCAGGGCTGCTGAACCGCAACGTGAAAAATGTGCTCGGCCTGACGCTGCCGGAGTCGCTGGACCAGTACGACGTGATGCTGACCAAAGACGACGCGGTGAAAAAGATGTTCCGCGCCGGTCCGGCAGGTATTCGCACCACGCAGGCGTTCTCGCAGGATTGCCGCTGGGACACGCTGGATGACGATCGCGCCGAAGGCTGCATCCGCTCGCTGGAACATGCCTACAGCAAAGACGGCGGTCTGGCCGTGCTGTACGGTAACTTTGCGGAAAACGGCTGCATCGTGAAAACCGCAGGCGTGGACGACAGCATTCTCAAATTCACCGGTCCGGCAAAAGTGTATGAAAGTCAGGACGAGGCGGTAGACGCTATCCTCGGTGGCAAAGTGGTGGAAGGCGACGTGGTGGTCATTCGCTACGAAGGGCCGAAAGGCGGTCCGGGCATGCAGGAGATGCTCTACCCGACTACCTTCCTGAAATCGATGGGCCTCGGCAAAGCCTGCGCGCTGATCACCGACGGTCGTTTCTCTGGCGGCACGTCAGGCCTCTCCATTGGCCACGTCTCCCCGGAAGCGGCAAGCGGCGGCAATATCGCGATCATCGAAGATGGCGACCTGATCGAAATCGACATTCCGAACCGCGGCATTCAGCTGAAGCTGAGTGACCAGGAGATTGCGGCCCGTCGTGAAGCGCAGGAAGCCCGCGGCGACAAAGCCTGGACGCCGAAAGACCGCCAGCGCGAAGTCTCCTTCGCCCTGCGCGCTTACGCGAGTCTTGCCACCAGTGCAGATAAAGGCGCGGTGCGCGATAAATCTAAACTTGGGGGCTAATGATGGCCGAGTCACAACCCTTATCCGCCGCCCCCGAGGGGGCGGAATACCTGAGAGCGGTGCTGCGCGCGCCGGTCTATGAAGCCGTGCAGGTCACGCCCCTGCAAAAAATGGACAAACTCTCCTCGCGCCTCGACAACGTCATTCTGGTGAAGCGCGAAGACAGGCAGCCGGTGCACAGCTTCAAGCTGCGCGGCGCCTACGCGATGATGGCCGGGCTGACGGATGAGGAGAAAGCGCGCGGCGTCATTACCGCGTCGGCGGGCAACCACGCGCAGGGCGTGGCGTTCTCCGCGGCCCGTTTAGGGCTGAAAGCGCTGATCGTGATGCCGGTTGCCACGGCGGATATCAAAGTCGACGCGGTGCGCGGTTTTGGCGGGGAAGTGCTGCTCCACGGCGCGAATTTTGACGAAGCGAAAGCCAAAGCGATTGAGCTGGCGCAGCAGCAGGGCTTCACCTGGGTCCCGCCGTTCGATCACCCGATGGTGATTGCCGGGCAGGGTACGCTGGCGCTGGAACTGTTGCAGCAGGATGCCCATCTCGACCGCGTTTTCGTTCCGGTGGGCGGCGGTGGCTTAGCCGCTGGTGTGGCGGTGCTGATCAAACAGCTAATGCCGCAGATCAAAGTGATTGCGGTTGAAGCGGAAGACTCCGCTTGCCTGAAGGCGGCGCTGGACGCCGGACATCCGGTGGATCTGCCGCGCGTCGGGCTGTTCGCCGAGGGCGTGGCGGTGAAGCGCATTGGCGATGAAACGTTCCGTCTGTGCCAGGAGTATCTCGACGATATCGTCACCGTCGACAGCGACGCTATTTGCGCGGCGATGAAAGATCTCTTCGAGGATGTGCGTGCGGTGGCGGAGCCGTCCGGTGCGCTGGCGCTGGCGGGGATGAAGAAATACATCGCCCAGCACAACATTCGCGGCGAGCGTCTGGCGCACGTGCTTTCCGGCGCCAATGTGAACTTCCACGGCCTGCGCTACGTGTCCGAACGCTGTGAGCTGGGCGAGCAGCGTGAAGCCCTGCTGGCGGTGACCATTCCGGAAGAGAAGGGCAGCTTCCTGAAGTTTTGCCAGCTGCTGGGCGGCCGTTCGGTAACGGAGTTCAACTACCGCTTTGCCGATGCCAAAGATGCGTGCATTTTTGTCGGCGTGCGTCTGAGCCGTGGCGTGGAGGAGCGCAAAGAGATCCTCAGCCTGCTGCATGACGGCGGCTACAGCGTGGTCGATCTCTCCGACGACGAAATGGCGAAGCTGCACGTGCGTTACATGGTCGGCGGCCGTCCATCCAAGCCGCTCAAGGAACGCCTGTTCAGCTTCGAGTTCCCGGAATCGCCGGGCGCGCTGCTCAAGTTCCTGCACACGCTGGGCACCCACTGGAACATTTCTCTGTTCCACTACCGCAGCCACGGCACCGACTACGGCCGCGTGCTGGCGGCGTTCGAGCTGGGCGAGCACGAGCCGGATTTCGAAACGCGCCTGAACGAGCTGGGCTATGAGTGCCATGACGAAACCCACAACCCGGCGTTCCGCTTCTTCCTCGCGGGCTAAGGGTTGAGCTGCGTGTAGGCCGGGTAAGCGCAGCGCCACCCGGCTTTAGTGGTTCGGCAATATCTTCCAGAACGCATCAATAAGCGGCTCATGCAGCCGCTTTTTTTGTGCGCACACGCCAAGCTCGAACGGCGTTTTTTCGTCGCTGCGTTCTAAAATCATCACGCGATTGCGCACTGGCTCCGGGCTGTTTTCCAGCACCACTTCTGGCAGCAGCGCCACGCCGCAGCCGAGCGCCACCATCGACACCATCGCCTCATGGCCGCCGACCGTGGCGTAAATCGACGGGTTGCTGATTTTCTGGCGGCGGAACCACAGCTCAATGCGGCGGCGCACCGGCCCCTGATCGGCCATGATAAACGGCACCGTCGACCAGTCCGGTTTCTCCACCGAGACCTGGTTGCGCACCGGGCAGGGCAGCGCCGGGGCAATCAGTACTACCGCCAGATTCTCCAGCATTGAGAACGCTACCGCGCCCGGCAGGGTTTCCGGCTTCCCGGCAATCGCGAGATCCGCTTCGCCCGTGACCACTTTTTCCATCGCGTCGGCGGCATCGCCGGTGGTGAGCTTAATTTCAACCGACGGATGTTCCGCGCGGAAGCGGTCGAGAATGGGGGGAAGATGGCTGTAGGCGGCGGTCACGGAGCAGAAAATATGCAGCTCGCCGGAAAGCGACGGCCCCTGCTGGTCGATGGTGTGCCGCAGCTGCTGGTACTGCAACAAGGTTTGCTGGGCAAAGATGCACAGCTCTTCACCGGCTTCCGTGAGGGTGACGGTGCGGTTATCGCGCACGAACAGCGGCTGGCCGAGGTCTTCCTCAAGGCGCTGGATCTGGCGCGACAGCGTGGAAGGGCTGACGTGCATCGCCCGGGCGCTGCGGCCAAAGTGACGGCTTTCCGCCAGATGCAGGAACATTTTCAGATCGCGTAAATCCACCGATTCCACTCCCTCTTTTTACATTGCATAAATTGCAATGTGACGTTGTGAATATATCAATTTCCGCAATAAATTTCCTGTTGTAATGTGGGTACATTCTCGCTGAAACGCGAACCGAACAATAAGACACACAACATCACGAGGTATCACCCATGGCTAACTACTTTAATACACTGAACTTGCGCCAGCAGCTGGCGCAGCTGGGCAAATGCCGCTTCATGGCGCGCGATGAATTTGCCGATGGCGCGAGCTACCTTCAGGGTAAAAAAGTGGTCATTGTTGGCTGTGGCGCACAGGGTCTGAACCAGGGCCTGAACATGCGTGACTCCGGGCTGGATATCTCCTACGCCCTGCGCAAAGAAGCGATTGCTGAAAAGCGCGCTTCCTGGCGTAAAGCGACCGAAAACGGCTTCAAAGTAGGTACCTACGAAGAGCTGATCCCGCAGGCGGACCTGGTGGTTAACCTGACGCCAGACAAGCAACACTCAGACGTTGTGCGTTCCGTACAGCCGCTGATGAAAGACGGCGCTGCGCTGGGTTACTCCCACGGCTTCAACATCGTTGAAGTGGGCGAGCAGATCCGTAAAGACATCACCGTAGTGATGGTGGCACCGAAGTGCCCGGGCACCGAAGTGCGCGAAGAGTACAAACGTGGTTTCGGCGTACCGACGCTGATCGCCGTTCACCCGGAAAACGATCCGAAAGGCGAAGGCATGGCGATTGCCAAAGCCTGGGCAGCGGCCACCGGCGGCCATCGTGCGGGCGTACTGGAATCTTCCTTCGTTGCGGAAGTGAAATCTGACCTGATGGGCGAGCAGACCATTCTGTGCGGCATGCTCCAGGCTGGCTCCCTGCTGTGCTTCGACAAGCTGGTGGAAGAGGGCACCGACCCGGCATACGCGGAAAAACTGATTCAGTTCGGCTGGGAAACCATCACCGAAGCGCTGAAGCAGGGCGGTATTACGCTGATGATGGACCGTCTGTCCAATCCGGCAAAACTGCGCGCGTTCGCACTCTCTGAACAGCTGAAAACCATCATGGCACCGCTGTTCCAGAAACACATGGACGACATCATCTCCGGCGAGTTCTCTTCCGGCATGATGGCGGACTGGGCGAATGACGATAAGAAACTGCTGACCTGGCGCGAAGAGACCGGTAAAACCGCGTTCGAAACGGCACCACAGTTCGAGGGTAAAATCAGCGAGCAGGAGTACTTCGATAAAGGCGTACTGATGATCGCGATGGTGAAAGCGGGCGTTGAGCTGGCGTTCGAAACCATGGTGGATTCCGGCATCATTGAAGAATCTGCGTACTATGAATCGCTGCACGAGCTGCCGCTGATCGCAAACACCATCGCCCGTAAGCGTCTGTATGAGATGAACGTGGTGATCTCCGATACCGCCGAGTACGGTAACTATCTGTTCTCTTACGCCTGCGTACCGCTGCTGAAAGAGTTCATGACTACCCTGCAAGCAGGCGATCTGGGTAAAGCGATTGCGGAAGGTGCGGTTGATAACGCGCAGCTGCGTGACGTAAACGAAGCGATTCGCAGCCACGAAATCGAGAAAGTGGGCCAGAAACTGCGTGGCTACATGACCGATATGAAACGTATCGCAGTAGCAGACTAAAAAGACAATCGGGTGGCGCAAGCCACCCGAACTGTTTTAGCTACGCAGTATCGCGCCGGGATAACCCAGCTGGCGCCACGCCTCATACACCACCACCGACACCGCATTCGACAGGTTCATGCTGCGGCTGTCCGGCATCATCGGAATACGAATTTTTTGCTCAGCGGGCAAGGCATCCAGAATGGTGGCCGGCAGGCCGCGGGTTTCCGGACCAAACATCAGATAATCCCCGTCCTGATAGCTTACGGCACTGTGCGCTGGCGTGCCTTTGGTGGTCAGGGCGAACATGCGCTGCGGCTTCTCTGCGTCCAGAAACGCGGCGTAATCGTGATGACGAACGACGGCAGTAAACTCATGGTAGTCCAGCCCCGCGCGGCGCAGACGTTTGTCGTCCCACGTAAAGCCCATCGGCTCAATGATGTGCAGACGAAAACCGGTGTTGGCGCACAGGCGGATGATATTGCCGGTATTGGGTGGGATTTCTGGTTCGAATAAGACGATGTTAAGCATGCTGCCCCCTTAATTGCGGGGGGCAGAATAGCAGAAAAGAGAGGGACTAGGCGACGCCCGGCTCCTGCGAGCGGCTATACAGCATTTTGTAGACGGTTGCCGCCGCGGCCACGAGAGCAGGCACGCTGAGGATCATCAAAATACTGTCCGCCTGCCACTGCATGGAAAGAAGCTGGGCGCTGGTCATGGTGCCCGCCACGCCGCCGAAGCGGCCGATCCCCTGCATCCAGGCGATACCCGTCGCACGGCACTCGGTAGGGTAAAAGGTGGCGGCCAGGGTCTGCATCCCCGACTGCGCGCCATTCATCGCGATCCCCATCAGGAAGATTAACCCGCCAAACAGGGCGATATGATTATGCTCAATGCCGAGTAAAAGAATCAGGCCCATCGTCAGCACGAAACCACACGCGACCACCTTGTGCGCTTCCCAGCGGTCCATCATCCAGCCCGCGAGCAGAATGCCAGCGGTGCCGCCGAAGGTGAACAGCGAGGTGAGCCAGGCGGATTCCGCCAGCGCATACCCCATCCCCTGCATCAGCGTTGGCATCCAGCTCAGCAGGACGTAATAAATCACCAGTCCCATAAAGTAGGTGACCCACAGCATCAGGGTGCCGGGCAGCCAGGGCATGGAAAACAGCTGCGACACGCTGCCTTTTTTCGACGCGACCTTCTCCTCCGCCAGGAAAAAGCCCGTGACGCTATCCAGCGTGCTGCGGGCGAACTGGCTGGCGATGCGGCGAACCTGCGCGACGTCTTTCCCGCGCTGCACCAGAAACTTCACCGACTCCGGCAACAGCAGCGCCAGCAGCACCGTTAAAATCAGCGGCGCAATCGCGCCGGTCAGCAGTACGCTTCGCCAGCCATGGTGAGGGATAAGCCAGGACGAGATAGCCCCGCCGCCCGCCGCACCCAGCGGAAAGCCGCAGTACATCGTGTTAATTGCCATGGCGCGGCAGCGCTGGGGGGCAAACTCTGAGATCAGCGTGATGGCGTTAGGCATCGCGGCGCCCAGCCCGAGACCGGTCAGAAATCGCCACAGCGTCAGGGTATTCAGACTTTGCGCCCAGGCCGTGCCCAGGCTCGCCAGGCCGAAGAACAGGCATGAAAAGACCAGTACGCGCTTGCGTCCCATACGGTCCGATACCGGACCTGCAATAAGAGCTCCCAGCGACAGCCCCAGTAGCGCCGCACTCAACACCGGCCCCAGATCCTGTTTATGTATTCCCCACTCCGCCGACAGCGTAGGCGCAATGTAACCCATCGCTGCGGTATCGAAACCATCGATCGCCAGCACCAGAAAGCCCAGCACAATAAGAAGCCAGTGAAACCCTGAAAAAGGACTCTCATCGATCACCTGCTGAATATCCACCCGACCTGAATACGTCATACGTTCCCCTCCGATGTGATGTTGTTTTTGTGTTCTTGTATTTGCTTGTCTATACAATTGCGGAGGGCGGGTTGTGTCAAATTTTCTTATCCAGAATGTTACGCAAGTGTTATTTTCAACAAAAAAAGCGCCCGAGGGTAAAGCCGGGCGCGGAAGAAGGGGAGGCTAACCGGGGGATATCAGGCCGCGTTTCCCTGAGAAAGGGGGGCCAGCGCCGCAGGCAGCTTACTGAGCTCCTGCACCAGAGAGTCTTTGCTGATTTCACCGATTGTTTTCGCACCGGTAAGGGTCATCGCCACCTTCATCTCTTTCTCGATCAGGTTCAGCAGATTCGCCACGCCCGCCTGGCCGCTGGTGGCCAGCGCGTACAGGTAAGCACGGCCCAGCAGCACACTGTCTGCGCCCAGGGCAATCATGCGTACCACGTCCAGCCCGTTACGGATGCCGCTGTCGGCCAGAATCGCAATATCGCCTTTCACCGCATCGGCAATGGCTGGCAGGGCGCGGGCGGAGGAGAGCACCCCGTCAAGCTGGCGGCCACCATGGTTAGAGACCACGATCCCATCGGCACCAAAACGCACCGCGTCGCGCGCATCTTCCGGATCGAGGATCCCTTTGATCACCATCGGGCCGTCCCAGAATTCGCGGATCCACTCCAGGTCTTTCCAGGAGATGGATGGATCGAAGTTGTTCGCCAGCCAGCCGATGTAATCTTCCAGCCCGGTCGGTTTACCCAGGTAGGCCGAAATATTGCCCAGATCGTGCGGACGGCCATTCACGCCGACATCCCACGCCCACTGCGGGTGCGTCACCGCCTGCCAGTAGCGGCGCATCGCGGCGTTCGGACCGCTCATGCCGGAGTGCGCATCACGGTAGCGTGCGCCGGGCGTCGGCATATCGACGGTAAAGACCAGCGTAGAGCAGCCCGCCGCTTTGGCGCGCTCAAGGGCGTTACGCATAAAACCGCGATCGCGCAGGACGTACAGCTGGAACCACATCGGGCGCTTGATGGTCGGGGCGACCTCTTCAATCGGGCAGACGGACACGGTGGAAAGGGTAAACGGAATGCCTTTGGCATCTGCTGCGGCGGCGGCCTGCACTTCGCCCCGGCGGGCATACATGCCGCATAAGCCGACGGGCGCAAGCGCCACCGGCATGGAGAGCGTCTCGTTAAACAGCTTCGTCTCAAGGCTCAGGTCAGACATATTCTTCAGCACGCGCTGGCGCAGGGCCACTTCCGACAGGTCCTCCACGTTGCGGCGCAGGGTATATTCGGCGTACGCCCCGCCGTCAATGTAGTGGAACAGGAATGGCGGCAAAATGCGCTGTGCCGCGGCGCGATAGTCACTGGCTGCGGAAATAATCATGCTTTGTTCTCCCTGGAAATATCACTCTCGCCAGGCAGACGGGTAATACGCGCCTGTCGGGCCTGATCTTCATCGAATCGTTTAATGGTGGTATGCACGAAGCCGAGATGCGCCATCATCGCCTTGCGCGCGGCCTCGGCATCACCGGCCAGAATGGCGTTGAGCACCGCCTCGTGCTGTTCGGTCAGTTGGGCAAATACCGGCGGCACCAGATACATGCGCTGGCGGCTCTGCTTCACGGAGGATTGCAGCAGGTCGAAGAACCCGCGCATGGTTTGCAGCAGAACCACGTTGTGCGAGGCCTCGGCAATCGCGAGGTGAAAACGCACGTCCGCCTGGGAGGCGATGTCCGGGTCGCTGCTTTGCGTGGCCTCAAAGCAGGCTTTGAGCTTCTCTTTGTCGGCCTCGGTTGCCCGCATCGCCGCATGCCACGCGGTGCTGGTTTCGATGGCGTGACGCGCTTCGAGGATGTCAAAGCTGTAGTCCGGGTCGTTTTCCATCAGCGTCTTAAGCGGCTGCACGATGTTTTGTTCGGACCAGTCGTCATGCTGCCAGCGCACGAAGGTGCCGCCGCCTCGACGGCTCAGCAGCACCCCTTCGCTGACCAGCGTCGCCAGCGCCTCGCGCAGTGAATTGCGCGACACGCCAAGCTGGGCGGCAAGCTGACGCTCGGCGGGCAATCTCATGCCCGCTTCCAGCTGTTGTTCTTCTATCAGCGCCCGTACGCGAGTGGCAATCTCGTCGGACAGGCGTCTGGGCATCACTATCATGGAATCATCCAGGTTAAGACATAGGCCTGCAATGTGGTGATCACGCCCACCATGCAGGTAAATATCAGGCTGTGTTTAACGGTAAAGCGGAACAGATCCGACTCTTTGCCTACCAGCCCCACCGCGGCACAGGCAATGGCGATGGACTGCGGTGAGATCATCTTCCCGGTCACGCCGCCGGTGGTGTTCGCGGCGACCAGCAGCACGTCCGAGACGCCAATCTGCTGCGCGGCTGTGGCCTGTAGGGCGGCAAACAGGGCGTTAGATGACGTATCTGAACCGGTCAGGAACACCCCCAGCCAGCCGAGGAACGGCGAGAAGAAGGTAAACGCGTGGCCGGTATGCGCCAGCGCTAACGCCAGCGTCGACGACAGGCCGGAGTAGTTCGAAATAAACGCGAACGCCAGCACCATGCCGATGGAGTAAATCGGCAGCATCAGCTCTTTAATCGTCGCCGCAAAGGTCTGCACCGCGGCGGCAGGCTTCATGCGCAGCCACACTACGGAAAGGATAGCGGCAAACAGGATGGCCGTGCCGGTGGCTGAGAACCAGTCGAACTTAAACACTGCCGCATACGGCGTGGCGTCGTGTACCACCGGCGGCATACGGGCGACCATTTTGTCGAGGAACGGCACGGAGATATTAATCACCATGTCGTACAGCGCGCCGCCCGGGGCGAACAGGGCTTTAAACGGCGGAATGCTCCACAGCGTCACGGTGGCGGTCAGGAACAGGAACGGTGACCACGCGCGCACAATCTGTCCGGCGGTATAGCCGGTGCGCGCCAGCGTCTGATCCACGTGTGATGCGCCCATGTCAGCAAAGCGGAAGATACGTACCGGCTGCCAGCGTTTCAGGAACAGCGTCAGACAGACCAGCGACACCAGGGAAGAGATGATGTCCGGCAGTTCCGGGCCGAGGAAGTTGGAGCTGAGATACTGGGCAATGGCGAACGAACCGCCCGCTACCATCACCGCAGGCCAGGTCTCCTTCACGCCGCGCCAGCCGTCCATAATCGCCATGATCCAGAACAGCACGATAATGGTCAGGAACGGCAGCTGGCGGCCCACCATCTGGCCGATCTCGAAGCTGTCCAGCCCGGTCACCTGGCCCGCCACCAGAATAGGAATGCCCATCGCGCCAAACGCCACCGGGGCGGTATTCACAATCAGGCACAGGCCAGCGGCATACAGCGGGTTAAAGCCCAGACCGACCAGCAGGGCGGCGGTGATGGCCACCGGTGCGCCGAATCCTGCCGCCCCTTCCAGAAATGCTCCGAAGGAGAAGCCGACGATCAGCATCTGCAAACGCTGGTCCGGCGTGATGGAGAGAATCGACGAGCGAATAATGTCGAACTGCCCGGTTTTGACCGAGATTTTGTAGACAAAGACGGCGGCGATGATGATCCACGCAATCGGCCACAGGCCGTAGAAGAAGCCATAGACGACGGAGGCCAGCGCGCGATCGACCGGCATTTTGTAGAAAAACAGCGCCACAAGCAGGGCGATGGCAACGGTATACGTCGCGGCGAGGTAGCCCTTCAGCTTGAGCTTAATCAGCGCAAAGAAGAAAAACAGGATCGGTAGCGATGCGATCAGGCTCGACAGCCAGATATTTCCGGCCGGATCGTAGTTTTGTTGCCAGAGGCTCATGCAGGTCTCCTGAGGACCACACAGGTGTTCGTCGGGTGAGTCTCTGCTCATCTCTGCGTCACACTTAGTGTAAAAGTGGTCCTTCCAATATTGTGATGTAGGGTTAATGACAACAAATGGTTAACCAAGTGTTGCTATTCAGCAATTGTTTTGTGAAGTGGAGCATCGAAATTGTGAACGATGGATAGCTTTGTGCGTGATTGGTAGGACCAAACCCGCAAAATCAAATCACCGTGTGCGTTGGGAGCGGTGGTCAGGTGGAGAGCCTTACATTCGCCTTTTAAGCAGATACGGCGCGTAAAAGAGGTTATATAAAAAGGAGAGGTGATAATGTTTCGTGAATTTAATGAGGTTTGTTTGTTTTATTTGTGTTTTTGAGAAGCTGTATATGTGTGAGCAGAGTGATATATTTCCTATAAATAAAAATTTTTTTTGGTTAAAAATGCGAAATCTAAGCTGTAGCAAAAAATTTTAATTAAGGTAAATTTCACATATAGATTTTAACAGTGTATTACAAACGATCAATTGATGATCGATAAGGAAATATCCTGTTCAATTGCGGTTTTTCAGGATAAAGGGTAAGAATTTTGCGCTGAACAGACATTTTTTGGCTAATAATATTCTGAAATAAATTGATCAAACAATGATCAGTTAACTCTCTAGTAATTTAGTTGCGGTATTAAAAGCAGATTAATAATTATTAGGGCAATCGAAAGGGGTTAAATTTGTTAGCTGAGTGTTAATTTCTGAGTGTTTACAGACGCGGCATATTGCTTTTCAATGCGTAGACGTTAAAAGGCATTTGATTTACTATTTATTCAGAAGCAACGTAACAGAAGATTTTAAATTTATTACTAACCACAACGTATTCAGTGTTATTTTCGGCCAGAAGTCATTCCTCAGTTGAAGGATATCTGTGTATGGCCTTCTGAAAATATACGGATTATCACCATGGGATGGACCCTGCTTTATTCTATAAGGTCGCGTCACCCATTCTGCTAAAAACCTTTCGGTGGCGTTTTTAAATCCTTATAGCGGTTATTGTACCTGGTACAACAAGTCTATATCTGTTTAATTTACAGAGAGGAAAGTGTTCCAAATGAAAATCAAAAATGTGGCGCTGGCGATTGCCGCGGCGGGGCTGCTGTTATCTTCTCAATCAGTACTGGCAAGCAGTGATTCTGGCGTTAATGCTTCTCTGGATACCGGTGCGGGTTCGCAAAGTACGGGCGGGGTGATCAATTTTACCGGGAAGATTACCCTTATTTCCTGTGATATTACTCCGACCTCTAAAAACAAAACGGTAGACCTTGGGGCGTGGGCAAAAAGCTACTTTGACGATCACAACGAAACGACGCCGCGCGAGTTCAAAATCAACGTGGAAAACTGCCCGGAGACGGTTGAATCGGTTGCGGTACTGTTTGACGGAACCAAAGATACGGTGAATGACACACTGCTTCAGGTTACGCCAGGTGAAGGTATGGCGACGGGTGTCGGCGTGAAGCTTTATAACAGCGATCGCAGCACGGCGATTAAACCGGGTACGGTATCTGAAACAACCGCACCGGATGATGAAGGCAATGCTGAATTAACTTTCTATGCCGCACTTGACAAAGATGGCACGGAAATCAACGCCGGCGATGTTAACGCCGTATCCAACTTCCTGATGGTTTATAACTGATTTCACTGTCAGCCACCTCCAGAGATAATAATGATGAAACGTTTATCGTATATTATGCTCACTGCATTAATGGTTAGTTCTGCGTCAGTTTCCGCTGGCGTTGTAATGGGGGGAACACGGATCGTATACCCGCAAAACAGCAAGGAGGTGGCATTTTCTGTTTCTAATATGGAAAGTGCGGTTCCCTATCTTATTCAGTCGTGGGTTGAAGGCGATGGGCCGGATAAAAATAACGCTGCGCCATTTATTGTCACACCACCTCTGTTCAGACTTGATCCGGAGCAGACCAACACGCTGCGTATTCAATATACCGGCGCTCCGCTGCCCACAGATCGTGAATCTGTATTCTGGCTCGATATTAAAGCGATAGCGCCAAAGCCAAAAGAGAGCAGCAACGAATTACAGGTAAACGTCAAATCGAAATTTAAAATCTTCTACCGCCCGGACAACCTGAAAGGGGACGCCGCCACGGCCTGGCAGAAAATAACGTTTTCGCGAACGGGAAAAGGGCTTAAGGCCGCTAACCCGACGCCATACTACGTCTCTTTTTATCGGCTGACCGTTGGCGGGCATAAAATTGAGCAGCCGGGCATGATCGGTCCAGGGGAAACCCGGGAATGGCCTGTGTCCGCCTCCGGGGGCGTAAGCTGGTCGGCTATTAATGATTTTGGTGCCATCACCGCCACCCACACCCAGCCTCTTTAAGACCATGCGTTTTCGCCTGTTTCGTTACGCGCCGCTTTCGGTGTTGCTGCTTAGCTTCAGCCGCACGGGGATGGCCGAGGATTACTTTGATCCCGCCGCGCTGGAGCTTTCCTCTACTGAACAGAAAACGGCGGATCTGCACTATTTCTCTGAAAAGGGCGGGCAGATGCCAGGCACCTGGCTCGTGACGCTGGAGATTAACGGACGCGAGGAGCGGCATCAGGAGATCACCTTCGTCAATGAGAAAGGCAGCCTGCAACCCGTTTTTAGCGTATCGCTGCTGGAAGCGCTTGGCGTAAATGTAGGGGCCATTCCTGCATTCTCCCGGTTGCAGGAGGGAGAAACGTTCACGCACCTCGAGGATTTTATTCCGGCAGCGCGAACTTCTTATGATTTCAACCAGCAGCGTCTCTTTCTCAGCCTGCCGCAGGCGGCAATGAAACACCGCAGCCGTGGCTATGTGCCGCAGTCGCAGTGGGACGATGGTATCCCGGCGGCATTTACTGATTACAGTCTGTCGGGCGGTCAGGCCCGTCATCAGAGCGGGGTCACGACATCCAGCTATCTGAGCCTGCGTAACGGCATCAATCTGGGGGCGTGGCGGCTGCGTAACACCTCGGCCTGGAGCTACAGCGACGCGGGCGGCGACCATTTTCAGTCGCAAAGTAGCTGGCTGACCCGGGATATTCGCCGTCTTAACAGCCAGCTACGGATCGGTGATGCCTGGACCGCAGGCGACGTCTTCGATAGCGTGGCGTTTCGCGGGGTACAGCTCTCATCAAGCGAAAGCATGTTGCCAGACAGCCAGCGCGGCTTCGCACCAACCATCCGCGGCGTCGCACACAGCTTCGCTAAAGTCTCCGTTTCGCAAAATGGCTATGTGATCTATGAAACCTGGGTGGCCGCCGGGCCATTTATCATTAACGATCTGTTCCCGGGCGCACAAAGTGGCGATCTACAGGTTACGGTCACGGAAAGTGACGGCTCAACGCGCGTCTTTACCCAGCCCTATTCTGCGGTGCCGTTTATGCGACGCCAGGGCAGCCTGAAATACAGTCTCAATGCAGGACGATTTCACTCCGGCTCCGGTGATGCGCGTTCGCCCGAATTTGTTGAAGGCGCTTTCTTCTACGGTCTGCTCTCCAGGATGACGGTGTATGGCGGCTTTCGTACGGCGAGCAACTATCAGGCCGGTGCAATTGGCGTAGGCAGAGGGTTTGGCGCATTTGGCTCGCTGGGTATTGACGATACGCTGGCAAAAAGCCGTTTACCCGACGGCAAAAGCGCGATGGGACAGGCGTGGCGCATTCAGTACCAGAAAGATTTCAGCGCTACCGGCACCGCCTTCAACCTGGCGAGCTATCGCTATGCCTCGCGCAATTACTACGAATTTAGTGAACTGAATCAGTCTGACAGCCAACAGCTGCAACTCAATAATCGCCGTAGCCGCTCGCAGGTCACTTTTTCACAGACGCTGGGTCAGTTCGGCAGCCTCAGCGTCTCGGCATGGATGCAGGATTACTGGCATACGTCCGGGCAGGATAAAACCATCCACATTGGCTGGTACACCAGCTGGCGGGGTATTTCCTGGGGCGCGGGGTATGACTACACCGACTCAGCGCTTGAGCAGCATCCCGATCGCACCGTATCGTTTAACGTCAATGTTCCGCTTGGCAACTGGCTGCCGGGCAGTTCGGTCAGTTACTACGCCAACCACAACAATCGTGGGATGACCACGCAGCAGGTGTCACTCAACGGCAGCGCGCTGGCGAACCGCAACCTGAATTACAGCGTTCAGCAGAGTAAGACCAGTGAGGGAGAGGCCGACAGCACCAGCCTGGCGCTGCAATACAACGGTGGCTACGGCAACGTCAGCCTCGGTTATGACCACAGCCGAAACGGTAGCAACGCGAGTCTTGGACTCGCCGGAGGCGTTATCGCCACGCAGTATGGCGTCACGCTTAGCCAGCCGCTGGGCGATACCGTCGCCCTGCTGCGCGTGCCCGGCGCGGCGAACGTTGAGCCGGAGGGCTACAACGGGATCCATACCGACAGCCGCGGCTATGCGGTCATGCCAACGCTCTCGGCGTATCGCAAAAATACCGTCAGCCTTGATACGGCGACGCTGGGTGAGAACGTCGACATTGAGCAAAGCGGTCTGACGCTCATTCCCACCAGCGGCGCGGTGGTGCTGGCCAATTACACAACCCACATTGGTTATCGCGTTCTGTTTTCCCTGCGCTACCACGGCGAACCGTTGCCGTTTGGCGCGCAGGCTGAAGTGGTGGAGCAGAACCGCCATTCTGCAAACCGAAGCATGGTCGCTGACGGCGGTCAGGCCTACCTGAGCGGGGTACCAGAGCGCGGCACCCTGCGCGTCACCTGGTATGAAAACGGGGAGCAGCAGCAATGCCAGACACCTTTCAGACTGGGGAAAGCTCATATGGCCCCCGGTATCGCCACGCTGTCCGTTGAGTGCCATTAGAGGAATATCATGCGTCGTTTTATTCACTGGTTTTTCTATCTGAGCCTTCTTTCGCTTTTTGGCATGCTGAGTTTTCATGCCCATGCTCAGACTTCACCTTGCCGCACCACGCGCGATCAGTGGGTCGTTCAGGTGCCTTATGCCATTGGGTATGCGCCCGGCACGGCTGACTGGACGCCGATATCTGCGCCGATACAGTCTACCGGGGCAGATTTCTACAGCTGTGATGGCGGGAATGATGCCTGGCGTAGTATCGGCTTTGTCGACGTGGATAACCCCGTCGGCACCGTGGTGGGTGAAGACGGTGCGTCGCGGCACGTCTACAAAACCCAGATTGACGGCATCGGCTACGCGCTCGGGTTTCGCGAGCAGCAGTACTGCGGCGCCGATGCGATACGCTATATTGACGGCACAAGTCAGGTGAATGGCAATGAGTCCCGGCGCATTTGCGACGCATCGCAAAACCCCGCCTTTGCCAGCGCCTCAACGTACAAAATGCAGTTCTGGGTGGTGTTTTACAAAATCCCGACGACCAGCGCCATGCCTGACGATAACGCCAATTCCCAGGAGCAAAATGTCGGCTCGCTGATATTGCAGGCGGGAGAAAATCAAGCCAGCGCCACCAACGTGGCGACACCGGTACAGATCCATCTCGCCAGCTTCACCGTCAGGCGTACCAGCTGCTCAGTGGGCTCTCGCAGCATTCTTGTTCCCATGGGGAGCGTGAGCCAGCGTGAATTTCACGGCATCGGCTCCCGCGCCGGAGGCGGACGCTTCAGCATTCCGGTGACCTGTGAAAATAACACGGCGGTTAAGATGGGTTTCTTTGGCGATACCACGCCGGGCAACGATCGGGCGCTGGCGTTGACGAAGCAGGAGGATAGCGCCAGCGGTGTCGGGATCGAACTGCTTTACGGTGACAATACCGGTTCGGTTCAGGGGCAGGTGGTATCGTGGAACACCCCTCAGGTGTCAGCGCTTGGCCAGGTGGGGGATAACCAGACGCAGACCTTCTGGTTTGATGCGCATTACATTCAGACGGAAGAGAACGTAACGGCGGGAAAAGCAGATGCGATGGCCACGTTTAACCTGATTTACAACTGAGTTTCCCCTGCGCAGCGGCAGGGGAGAGCGATCAGAACGCGGTCTTACTAAAACCCGTCATCTCTTTCAGGCCCATTTCGCGGCCAAGCTCAGTCATCGGGTGCACCACCACCAGGCCACGGACGCTTTTCTTCAGCTTGCCCATGTCGGCCTGCTCTTTTTTGGTGATCGCGCGGCGATGCGGCATGTTCATCAGCTTCTGCGCCTCTTTACTCAGCTTCTGGCCTTTCACATCGCGCAGGCGCTCAATTTCCGCCTCCAGCTTCACGGACTCTTTTTCCAGCTCGGCATATTTCTCGGCGGAATCAACAAGGGAGAGGCCAGCCATCTGATGGCGGATCAGATCCAGACGGTCGCTCAGGCGTTTAATTTCGTTCTTTTCGACTTCTTTCATGACAAATAACTCTGAAAACGGGGAATTTACAGGGAAGGATACACCAATGTGTGCGGGCTTACTTCTGAAACGCTTTTTTTAAGCTGATTTTAGAAATCAGCTCAGTCAGGGAAAGTACCATGGTGGAGCGGACAACTTGTTGATAACGCAGCTTTTGCATCATGTACAGCTCAGGGTCGCTGTCATCAAACTGAGGTGCGGGAGGGAGCGCGGATACGCAGTGCAGTTCGCCGAAGGGCCCGAGTATCTCATCATCGGTGAAGGTGTACTCATTGCCGTCATGATTGAGCTCTTCGCGCAGCGCCATTAACAGCTCGGCGTCTTCATACTCCTGACGGTTGAGCACGCCAAGACCGTAGATCAGCTTCAGCCGTACCGATAAATCGCCCAGCGGTCCGTCTCCGTCCAGTAACGGTTCTACAGCATACTTTACCGCGTAGTCGTCTTTGCGAAACACCTGAAGCACCAGAATGTTCACCGCCTCGGTTAACAGCTCGACGGCGGCGATCAGGAAACTTCGTACGGTTTTGCCAGCATTCAGACGCTCAAGCACACGATTTTCAAAGGCCTGGGTTTGTTCCATTATTGCCTGCATATCTGACAATCTGTTATTCGGGCGCAGGCTAACCTGCGCCGGACTCTGCATCATTTGGTTGCGTTGTATGCGCTGACCGCCTCCGCAACCACGTCACTGTTGGCATCCAGACCGGAAATCTGCGCCAGCGCAGCCTGTGCGCCTTTGTCATCAATCAGCTGAGCCAGCTCAATCGCCTGCGGGTCCTGCTCGCTGCGGTAATGCATTGCGGCAGCAATCCCTTTCACCAGGTTAGCGTGCGGCAGACCGTATTCCAGCGTGCCCAGCAGCGGTTTAATCAGGCGGTCACCCGCGCTCAGTTTACGCAGCGGTTGACGACCCACGCGCTCAACGTCATCTTTCAGATACGGGTTTTCAAAACGACCGAGGATTTTCTGGATGTATGCTGCGTGTTTATCAGCATCAAAACCGTAGCGTTTGATCAGCACCGCGCCGCTCTCTTCCATTGCCCCTTTGACCACCGCACGGATGTTCTCATCGAGGATCGCGTCACGAATCGTCTGATGACCGGCCAATTTCCCGAGGTACGCGGTTATAGCATGCCCGGTGTTCAGCGTGAAGAGTTTACGTTCGACAAATGCCATCAGATTATCGGTTAATTCCATTCCCGGAATGGACGGCAGCGCGCCTTTAAACTGAGTTTTATCAACGATCCACTCGCTGAAGGTTTCCACCGTCACTTCCAGCGGGTCGTTGGTGGCGGATTCTGATGGCGGAACGATGCGGTCAACGGCGGAATCCACAAAACCAACGTGCGCTTCAACCCAGGCTTTATCTTCATCAGCCACAGAGGCCAGAACGTGGCCTTTCAGCTGCGTGGTGCCGCGCACCATGTTTTCACAGGCGATGATGTTCAGCGGCGTTTCAACGCCTTGTGCTTTACGCTTCGCCAGGCCTTTCGCGACCGCCGGGGCGATACGCTCAAGCACCACCGGACCCACGGCTGTGGTGACCAGATCAACGCTTGCGATGAGGTCAATCACGTCGTCGCCAATGCTGCTTACCGCGTTGACGCCAGAGACCGTTTCAACCTGTTCGTTTTCACCCACCACGTGAACCTGATAGCTATGACGGGCATTCAGGGCATCCAGAACCACCTGATTCACATCGGCGAATGTCAGGGTAATGCCTGCGTCTGCCAGCAGTTTACCGATAAAGCCACGTCCGATATTACCTGCGCCAAAATGTAATGCTTTCATAGTGTTAACCTTCATCAATGTTTTTACCCGAGAGGGCTGGGGTGAGGAACGTTTTCCCCCTCACCCTAGCCCTCTCCCCGGGGGGGAGAGGGAAGAGGCGCTGTTACTTGTTAAGCAGAGCCAGAACTTCTTCAACGCTGGTGGTATTGGCCAGACGCTCAATAACCGTTTCGTCATCCAGCGCGTTGGTCAGGCTGGTAATCACCTGGATATGCTCGTTATTGCGAGCGGCGATACCAATCACCAGACGGGCGATGTCGTCCTCTTCTTCACCGAAGCGCACGCCGTCAGGATACTGACAGAACACCACGCCGGTTTTCAGCACGCGGTCTTTCGCTTCAACCGTACCGTGCGGAACCGCGATGGATTCACCCAGGTAGGTTGGGGTCAGCTTTTCACGCTCCAGCATCGCCTCAACGTACTCAGGCTGAACGTAGCCGCCTTTCACAAGCTGCTCACCGGCGAAGCGAATGGCCTCTTCTTTATTGGTCGCCGTGCGGCCAAGGAAGATATTTTCTGCGCCCAGTTTGAACAGATGCGCGTTGCTCTCGTCGAAGCTGTCTTGCAGGCTGGTGCGCACTTTCACTTCGTTATCTTCATGGCGCTGGGCCGCAACCAGACGTTCGGTCAGGCTGGTGTACAGGCCGCTGTCGAGGAAGTTGGTCAGGGAAATGTGCTGCGCCTGCGGCACCTGACGCATGGCGCGCTCGGTCAGATCGCGGTGCGTGATCACCAGGTCAACGTCCGGCGGCAGGTTGTTAATCGCGCTGTTGGTCACGGAGATGTTGGTCAGACCCGCATCCTGCACTTTCTTACGCAGCACGCCCGCACCCATTGCGCTGGAACCCATACCGGCATCACAGGCCACGATAATTTTACGCACGTGGCTCAGGTCGTTAGAGACATCACCCGCCGCCAGCGGCGTTGCGCCTTTGGATTCGGCTTTCATGTCATGCATACGACGGGTTGCCGCTTCGATATCGTCGTCTTCTTTCACCTTGCTGGTTTTCAGCAGGATAGCGGAGACCACGAAGGAGACGGCCATGGCCGCACAGATCGCCGCGATGTTCGCGAAGTAGGCGCCTTTCGGGGTCATCGCCAGCACCGCCAGAATAGAGCCTGGAGAAGCAGGAGACACCAGACCACCGCCCAGTACGCTCAGGGTGAACACGCCGGTCATACCGCCAAGGATAACGGCCAGGATCAGACGTGGGTTCATCAGCACATACGGGAAGTAAATTTCGTGAATACCGCCCAGGAAGTGAATGATCGCCGCGCCGCCAGCAGACTGTTTCGCGCTGCCGCGACCAAAGAACATGTACGCCAGCAGAACGCCCATACCCGGACCCGGGTTCGCTTCAATCAGGAAGAAGATGGACTTGCCGAGATCGTGTGACTGCTGGATACCCAGCGGTGAGAAGATACCGTGGTTGATGGCGTTGTTCAGGAACAGGATTTTCGCCGGTTCAACGAAGATAGACGCCAGCGGCAGCATGTCGTGCGCCACCATGAAGTTAACGCCCGCCGCCAGCAGCTTGGAGAGCACTTCAACCGCAGGGCCAATGCCGAGGAACGCCAGAATCGCGAGGATCATCCCGATGATGCCCGCGGAGAAGTTGTTCACCAGCATTTCGAAGCCGGATTTGATCTTGCCATCAACCCAGACGTCAAATTTCTTGATCGCCCAGCCGCCCAGAGGACCGGCAATCATCGCACCGAGGAACATCGGCATATCCGCACCGACAATCACCCCCATGGTTGTGATGGCACCCACGACACCACCACGGTCACCGCCCACCAGACGACCACCGGTATAACCGATGAGCAGCGGCAGCAGGTACGTAATCATTGGGCCAACAAGTTTCGCCAGCGTTTCGTTAGGCAACCACCCTGTCGGAATAAATAATGCGGTGATAATACCCCACGCGATAAACGCGCCGATATTTGGCATCACCATGTTGCTGAGGAAACGACCAAAGCTTTGCACTTTGATCTTGAAATCGGATGACATAAAACACCCCTTCTTATGTTTACGCTTAGGCTTGTGGCCCGAGGTTTATCGTTAATGTGCGGCGGCAGAGGTAGCCTGGCCCTGTTCTGATGCTGTGAAATCTGGCACTGAATCGTTCAACTGTCCAGACAGCGGAATTTTGTGTGATCTGAATCACATGAATGTAGGGGGTGAGGATATTAATGAAGTGATCGCGATCACATAATGAGTGTGTAAAAAAAATACATTGCTCAGAATTACGCCAAAATGAGGGCTATTTTGTGATTAATATCACAATGTTAAGTTGGCTGTTTGTTTCCAGATTGTGATTTGATTCACAAAATATTTTTATGCAGATTTCTCCCGTATCCCCTCACGGCAGGAATGCGATACGTACACCTGCCTTTTTTCTCGGCTTGATCCATACTGACCTCTTTATGGGCATTAAGGATAAGCAATGAAACTCATCGGCAGTTATACCAGTCCTTTCGTGCGTAAGATTTCGATTCTCCTGCTGGAGAAAGGGATTGAATTTGAATTCGTAAATGAACAACCGTACAACGCAGAGAACGGCGTTGCGCAGTACAACCCGCTGGGGAAAGTCCCGGCGCTGGTAACGGACGAGGGCGACTACTGGTTTGATTCCCCGATCATTGCGGAGTACATCGAGCTGCTTGGCGTTGCGCCAGCCATGCTGCCGGCGGATCCAAAAGCGGCGCTGGCGATGAAGCAAATTGAAGCCCTGGCGGATGGCATTATGGATGCGGCATTAACGTCCGTACGCGAGCAGGCAAGGCCCGCCGCCCAGCAGTCAGAAAATGAGCTGCTGCGCCAGCGCGAAAAAATCAGCCGCAGCCTGGATATGTGCGAACAGCTGATCCGCGAGGGGAAAATTCAGAGCGATAGCCTGAATCTGGCGACGATCGCCATCGCCTGCGCCATTGGCTACCTTAATTTCCGCCGCGTCTCGCCGGGCTGGTGCGTGGATCGTCCGCTGCTGGTCAAACTGGCGGAGACGCTCTTCCAGCGCGAAAGTTTCGCCCGGACTGAACCACCAAAGGCTTGATGCGGGTTATAACACTTCCTGGCGGGAGACGGTACAATCCCCCCACATGTTAACTCCCTCTCCCGTCGGGAGGGGGGAAGATATTTACTCGCCAGGCGCATTCATGACTACTCATCATTCCCTCTACAGCCAGATCCCCGCTACCGATCGTCTGCTTCGTGATCCGCGCATCACTGCGGTGCTGGAGCAGTTTGGCCATACTGCAACGGTCGACATGCTACGCCAGCTTCAGGACGATGCGCGTCGCCATATTCAGGCTGAAAACGCGCTACCCGGCTGGTGCGAGGCATGGGCGCAGGAAGTTGAACGCAGGCTGAGCAAGCACGCGCAAAGCGCGTTGCGCCCGGTTATTAACCTGACAGGCACGGTTCTGCACACCAATCTGGGCCGGGCACAGCAGGCAGAAGAAGCGATAGAGGCCGTCACCCGGGCCATGCGCTCGCCGGTGACGCTGGAGTACGATCTGGACGGCGCCGGGCGCGGGCATCGCGATCGCGCACTGGCGGATCTTCTCTGCCAGATCACCGGCGCGGAAGATGCCTGCATTGTGAATAACAACGCGGCGGCGGTGCTGTTAATGCTGGCGGCCACCGCGAGTGGAAAAGAGGTTGTCGTCTCTCGCGGCGAGCTGGTGGAGATCGGCGGGGCGTTTCGTATTCCGGATGTCATGCGCCAGGCGGGCTGCACGCTGCATGAAGTGGGCACAACCAACCGTACCCATGCAAAAGATTATCGCGCTGCGGTAAATGAAAACACCGCCCTGCTGATGAAAGTGCATACCAGTAATTACCACATTGAGGGGTTCACCAAAACGGTGGAAGAGGCCGAACTGGCCGCCATCGGGCGCGAGCTAAACGTGCCGGTGATTGCCGATCTCGGCAGCGGGTCGCTGGTGGATATGCGCCAGTACGGTCTGCCGAAAGAGCCAATGGTGCAGGAAATGGTTGCTGCGGGCGTAAGCCTGGTCAGTTTCTCCGGCGATAAACTGCTGGGCGGGCCGCAGGCGGGGATTATTGTCGGCAAGCGCGAGCTGATTGCGCAGCTACAGCAGCACCCACTGAAGCGTGCCCTGCGTGCCGATAAAATGACGCTGGCCGCGCTGGAAGCCACGCTGCGGCTCTATCTCCACCCGGAGAAACTGGCTGACCGCCTGCCCACGTTGCGTTTGCTGAGCCGTGATGAAGCCTCTGTTCGCGCGCGGGCGGAAGCGCTACTGCCGCAGATTGCTCCTCATTACCCTGAGTTTGAAGTTCGTATCGAGCCTTGCCTGTCGCAAATTGGCAGCGGCTCGCTGCCCGTGGACAGGTTACCGAGCGAAGCGCTGACGTTCACCCCGCGCGACGGACGCGGAAGCCAGCTTGAGGCGCTGTCGGCGCGCTGGCGTGCATTACCGACGCCAGTGATTGGCCGGATCGGTGATGGTCGTATGTGGCTGGATTTACGCTGCCTGGAAGATGAAGGGCGGTTTCTGGAGATGATGTTGAAATGATTATTGCCACCGCCGGTCACGTTGACCACGGCAAAACCACGTTATTGCAGGCCATTACGGGCGTGAATGCCGATCGCCTGCCGGAAGAGAAAAAGCGCGGCATGACCATTGACCTGGGTTACGCCTACTGGCCACAGCCCGACGGTCGCGTGCTGGGCTTTATCGACGTGCCCGGCCACGAGAAGTTTCTTTCCAATATGCTCTCGGGCGTGGGCGGGATCGATCACGCTCTGCTGGTTGTCGCGTGCGATGACGGGGTGATGGCGCAAACGCGCGAGCATCTGGCGATCCTCCAACTGACGGGAAACCCGCAGTTGACCGTCGCCCTCACCAAAGCGGACCGTGTGGATGAGGTGCGTATCAACGAGGTGCGTGAAGAGGTGCTGGCGGCGCTGAGTGAATATGGTTTTAAGGATGCCGCTCTGTTTGTCACTGTGGCGACAGAAGGCCGCGGTATCGACGCTCTTCGCGACCATTTGCAGCAGATCCCGTCTCGTGAACATGCCAGCCATCACCGCTTCCGTCTGGCGATCGACAGGGCGTTTACCGTGAAAGGGGCTGGGCTGGTGGTGACCGGTACCGCGCTGAGTGGCGAAGTTAACGTGGGCGATACCCTGTGGCTGACGGGCGTGAACAAACCGATGCGCGTGCGCGGGCTTCACGCGCAAAACCAGCCGGTGGAACAGGCCCATGCCGGGCAGCGTATCGCGCTGAATATTGCTGGTGATGCCGAAAAAGACCAGCTTAACCGCGGCGACTGGCTGCTGGCCGACGCGCCGCCGGAGCCTTCTGAACGGATTATCGTTTCTCTCCAGACCCACACGCCGCTGACCCAGTGGCAGCCGCTGCATATCCATCACGCGGCCAGCCACATCACCGGACGCGTGTCGCTGCTGGAAAACGATCTCGCCGAACTGGTGTTCGACTCCCCGCTCTGGCTGGCGGATAACGACCGCCTGGTTCTGCGCGACATCTCCGCGCGCGAAACCCTGGCGGGCGCCCGCGTGGTGATGCTGAATCCGCCCCGTCGCGGCAAGCGTAAGCCCGAGTATTTAGCGTGGCTGGCCTCGCTGGCCCAGGCCCGTGACGACAAGTCTGCGTTAGATATCCACCTTGAGCGTGGTGCGGTGGATCTGGCTGCGTTCGCCTGGGCGCGCCAGCTCAGCGGTGAAGGATTGCGTCTTCTGACGCAGGAGCCGGGTTTTATTCAGGCTGGCAACAGCCTGCTGAACGCGCCGGTGGCGGCGCGCTGGCAGCGTAAAGTGCTGAGCACGCTGGCGACCTACCATGAACAGCATCAGGATGAGCCAGGCCCGGGCCGTGAACGTCTGCGGCGCATGGCGTTGCCCATGGAAGACGACGCACTGGTGCTGCTGCTGATTGAAAACATGCGCGCCAGCGGCGCGATCGCAAGCCATCACGGCTGGCTGCATCTGCCGGAACACAAGGCGGGTTTTACCGCCGAGCAGGACGCGGTCTGGCAAAAAGTGGCGGCGCTGTTTGGCGATGAACCCTGGTGGGTGCGCGATCTGGCGCGTGAAACCAATACCGATGAGCAGCTGATGCGTCAGGTACTGCGGCATGCGGCGCAGCAGGGCATGATTGTGGCGATCGTGAAAGATCGTTATTACCGCAACGATCGGATCGTTGCGTTTGCGAACCTGATCCGGGAGCTGGATCAGGCGCGCGGATCAACCTGCGCCGCAGACTTCCGCGATCGGCTGAACGTAGGACGCAAACTGGCGATTCAGATCCTGGAGTATTTCAACCGCATCGGGTTTACGCGTCGTCGTGGCAATGACCATGTGCTACGCGACGCGCAGTTATTTCCGTAAGCGTTAAGCGCTGCGCGCCTGCTTCTGCTTAGCCAGCCAGACCGCGCCCAGCCTTCCCGCCTGGTTACCCAGCTCGCAGGGAAGGATGGGCACCCGGAGCGCTTCCCACTCCTCGAATCGCTGTAAATATTTATCCAGCAGGAGATAGATTTTCTCCTGCTCACTAATGCCGCCGCCAATCAGCACCGCCTGCGGATCAAACATAGAGATCACGCTGTAAATACCGCGCGACAGACAATGCGCCCACGCTTCAATGGCCTCGCGCAGATGCACGTCGCTGTCCATGCGTTTAAACAGCTCCTCACCATCAGGCATCTCATCTTCCGACACGGCCAGCGCGCGGCGGCAGGCTTTCATCAGGCCACTGGCGGACGCCACTTCATGCATCGGCTCGCCCTCATTGCCTACGGGCAGCACGCCAAACTCACCCGCCCGGTAGTGCGACCCGCGGTAGAGATCGCCCTCCATGACGATACCGCCGCCGATGCCGGTGCCGATGGTGATGCAGACGAAATGCTCATAGTCCTTGCCCGCGCCCTGCCAGCGCTCGCCCAGCGCCGCGCAATTGGCATCGTTTTCGATTGTCACGGGGAGATCGGTCAGCTGTGCGAACAGTTCGCACAGGTTTTCGCCGTCAAGATAGTCCAGCGCCCCGGCTTTGGCCGCTTCGCCGGTATGGTGATTGATATGTCCCGGAAAACTCACGCCAATACTGGCGATCTCGTGCTCCTGGCAGTACTTATCCACTACCGCTTTCCACTTCTCTTTGAAGGTGCTTTCATCGTCCGGCGTATCATATTCATCGGATGTCAGTTCTTCGCCGTTTTCATTAATTACGCCGTGTTTGATGTGGGTTCCACCCACGTCAAAGCCGATAAATAGCTGCATTGCATCATTCCTCATGAGCCCTTGAGCTATTAAGTATGGCTGCGGCGGCAGAAACGAAACGTAAAGTACGGTAATCCGTGATGCGGCTCGTAAACCCGCTACCCGCTGGCGAGAAAATCACCAGCCGGAACTACCCTTGTTGTACAACAACAGCAAGGAGACGGTCATGACAAACAATCCTCCCTCATCGCGTATCCAGCCTGGCGAGTATGGTTTTCCCCTTAAGCTGAAGCCCCGCTATGACAACTTTATCGGCGGCGACTGGGTGGCGCCCGTCGACGGTGAATACTATTCCAACCTGACGCCCGTTACCGGCCAGCCGCTGTGTGAAATTGCCAGTTCGGGCAAACGGGATATCGATTTAGCGCTGGATGCGGCGCATAAGGCGAAAGATAAGTGGGGGCAAATGTCCGTTCAGGACAGAGCGGCCATTTTGTTCAAAATCGCCGATCGGATGGAGCAGAATCTGGAGCTGCTGGCGACCGCAGAAACGTGGGACAACGGCAAGCCGATCCGCGAAACCATGGCGGCGGACGTGCCGCTGGCGATCGACCATTTCCGCTATTTTGCGTCCTGCATCCGTGCCCAGGAGGGGGGAATAAGTGAAGTTGACAAAGATACCGTGGCGTATCACTTCCACGAGCCGCTCGGCGTGGTGGGGCAAATTATTCCGTGGAACTTCCCGCTGCTGATGGCGAGCTGGAAAATGGCGCCCGCGCTGGCGGCGGGTAACTGCGTTGTGCTGAAACCTGCACGCTTAACGCCGCTTTCGGTACTGCTGCTGATGGAGGTAATTGGCGACCTGTTGCCGCCGGGGGTCATTAACGTGGTCAACGGGGCCGGGGGAGAGATCGGCGAATATCTGGCTACTTCAAAGCGTATCGCCAAAGTGGCGTTTACCGGCTCAACGGAAGTGGGTCAGCAGATTATGCAGTACGCGACCCAGAACATCATTCCGGTCACCCTGGAGTTGGGCGGGAAATCGCCGAACATCTTCTTTGCCGACGTGATGGATGAAGAGGACGCCTTCTTCGACAAAGCGCTGGAAGGGTTTGCGCTGTTCGCGTTTAACCAGGGCGAAGTCTGCACCTGTCCGAGCCGCGCGCTGGTGCAGGAATCCATTTATGAGCGCTTTATGGAGCGGGCGATCCGGCGCGTGGAGTCGATTCGCAGCGGTAATCCGCTGGATAACGTTACCCAGATGGGGGCGCAGGTATCGCATGGCCAGCTGGAAACCATCCTCAACTATATTGATATCGGTAAAAAAGAGGGGGCCGATGTGTTGACCGGCGGTCGTCGTAAGGTGCTGGGCGGCGATTTGCAGGAGGGCTACTACCTTGAGCCGACTATCCTGTTCGGTAAGAACAACATGCGCGTTTTCCAGGAGGAAATTTTTGGACCGGTGCTGGCCGTCACCACGTTTAAAACCATGGACGAGGCGCTGGAGCTCGCTAACGACACGCAGTATGGCCTGGGGGCGGGCGTCTGGAGCCGTAACGGTAACCTTGCCTATAAAATGGGCCGCGGCATTCAGGCCGGACGCGTATGGACAAACTGCTATCACGCCTATCCGGCTCATGCGGCGTTTGGCGGCTACAAACAGTCGGGCATCGGGCGCGAAACCCATAAAATGATGCTGGAGCACTACCAGCAAACGAAATGTCTGTTAGTCAGCTACTCCGATAAACCGCTGGGGCTGTTTTAATCTCCCGGCTCAGGCCGTCCCGGGCGGCCTGAGCCGGGTTAAAGCCGGGTGGCGGCTTCGCCTTACCCGGCCTACTTTTTACTCCCTCTCCCGTGGGAGAGGGCTGGGGTGAGGGCAACAGGCCGCAGTTATTCAGCCTTCATCCACCCATATCCGCATTTCCCCTTCTCCCCGGTTTGCCCAGCTGAACCACGGAATAAAGGTCAGCGTCTGGGGCTGACGTTCTACCGGCGAGTGGTCGTACTGCCACAGGGCATCAGTGTCCTTCGCCTGACACCCAATCCCTTCCGCCTGTATCAGCATCTTGTGCGCGAAAATGCCTTTGCCTTCAAATACCCGAAACGCGCTGTCTTGCGGCAAAGAAAGGTTATGCAGATTTGCGCCGTTATCGGCTTCTTCCAGGCAGTAAACCAGCGGCCCACGCTGCAATGCGACTTTCCCCGCCTGCTGGCGCACCTGCGGGTTGCCGTACACGCGGCGGACCGGCATCGGTAACGTCAGCGTCAGCGTGTCGCCTTCCTGCCAGTTGCGGTTGAGGTATAAGTATCCACGGGAGACCTCGCCTGTAATGGCTTGACCATTGAGCGAAACAGCCGGTTCCGCACACCAGTCCGGCAGCCTCAGGGCCAGCGTGTGAGTCACCGGAACTGGTGAGGTTATCTCGATTTTCACCTGCTCATGCCACGGATAGTTTCCGCTAATCCGCAGCTGGAGGGTGTTTTCCCCCACCGGAATGGCGACGTCGTTCCCCACGTACAGGTTGATCAACAGCGCGTCCGGGCGAACGGTATAAATATAGTGCCCCAGCGAGGTCAGCACGCGCGCAATATTCGGCGGGCAACAGGCGCAGCCGAACCAGCGCTGGCGCACCGGTTTCACGTGGTCATAGATATGGTTAAAGGCCAGTGTTTTCGGGTGCACTTCCAGCGGATTTACATAAAAGAAATGCTTACCGTCCAGCGCCATGCCACCCAGCACCGTGTTGTATAGTGCGCGCTCCATCACGTCGGCGTAGTGGCCGTCCGCCTCCATCTCCAGCATCCGGCGGGCAAACATCATCAGGCCGATGGAGGCGCAGCTTTCGGCATAGACCGTATCGTTGGGCAGATCGTAATCGCTGCTGAATGCCTCGCCGCTGCTTTGCGAGCCAATCCCGCCGGTGATGTACAGCTGGCGCTGTGCCATGTTGTTCCACAGCCGCAGGCAATCCTGACGTTTCCCTTCGTCGTTGCTCAGGCGCGCCAGATGCGCCATGCCCGCCATCAGGTAGACGAAACGCACGGCATGGCCGATGGCCGTTTGTTGTTCGGCAAGGGGCTGATGCGCCTGGCTGTAGGCTTTGTCCTTGACCATCCACGCCGGGCCATAGGTGTTCCAGTATGACGTTCTGCCGCGCTTCTCATATTCGATATCGTAGAAGTGAGGCTGTGTGCCGCGTTCCTCAATAAAGTATTTCACCAGATTGAGATAGCGTGGCTCCTGCGTGACGTCGTACAGCCGCATCAGCGCCAGCTCGATTTCCGGGTGGCCCGGATAGCCGTGCAGCTGGTTTTCGCCCGGGCCAAACACGCTGTCGATATGATCCGCCAGCCTGCACACCACGTCCAGCAGGCGGCGCTTTCCGGTTCCCTGGAAATACGCCACACCCGCTTCAATCATATGCCCGGCGCAGTACAGTTCGTGGCACTCGGCCAGATTGGTCCAGCGCTCGGCCGGTGCTTTCACCGTGAAATAGGTATTGAGATAGCCATCTTCACACTGCGCCGCTGCGACCAGCTCGATCACCTCGTCGGCGGTTTTTTCCAGTTCGGCATCCGGCTTCTGGCACAGCGACCACGCCACGGCTTCGAGCCATTTCGCCACGTCGCTGTCCTGAAAGACCATCCCGTAAAACGCCCCCTGTTCCAGACCGGCCGCGATACGGAAGTTGGCGATGGCGTGGCTGGGTTCAGCCTCCGCCACGCGATCGTTAAGCGCATCCCACTGGTAGGGGATCACCACATCACGGACCAGCCGTTGGTACTGACCAAGAAACGGGTCGTTGATTTTCAGCTGATGCAGGTCGGCTTCCATTATGGTCATATCGTTCTCCTCAGGACTGTACATGACGCTGGCGCAAATCGGTGGCAATGCGCGACATCACGGGATTGTTAAGCCTGCACCAGCGGATAGCGACCGCCAGCAGCAGGTGGAAAAGGGCAGGGAGCAGCGTCTCCATGGCGGTGATGCCCTGCAATGAGGCGGGTGTCTGGTTGCCCGCGCCTGGCTGATAGGCCACGGCAATAAACACCAGGCTGATGATCCCGGCGCTGGATGCCCACGCGAGCTTGATGAAAAATAGATTGAAGGCGAAATTCATCCCCGAGGAGCGCACGCCGGTTTTCCATTCGCCGTAGTCATCGGCAAAGGCCATTAGCGAGAAGTGAAGCGGCAGGGTGAAGCCCAGGATCACGCCGTTACTTAAAATCACGATAAGCCAGAGCGTCTGGTGCGCCGGGCCACCTGGCAGGAACCACATTCCCATAGCAAGCGCAGCGAGTACCAGGTTGGTGTAGTAGTAGAGTTTGACGGTATCAATACGCCGCGACAGCGGGTTGACGATCACCGCGCCCAGAATGGCGGCAAAGGTCACCATGGTGAAAAACAGCGAGGTGTACGCCGTGCTGCCCTGAAGCACGTAGGTGATGAAGTACATGTACCCGCCGCCGCGAATGTTGAAGACGTTGATCAGCAGAAACGACATCACCAGCATCAGCAGCAGCTGATCGTTTTTACGCAGGCCTGCCAGGTGCTCGCGCAGGGTGAATTTCCCCATCAGCGCAAGCGGGACGCGCTCGCGCACCCAGAAGAAGCAGCACAAGAACATCACCACAGCGATGGCGCACAGCACGCCGACGCCCAGCTGATAACCCCGGGCGGTATTGCCCTGTCCCAGCTCTGACACCAGCCACGGCAGGCCAACGGAGACCAGAAAGCCCGCCACGCCGCACAGTACGAAGCGCCAGGACTGGCAGGATATTACCTCGTTGTGGCGGGTGGTCATGGTGTTGATCAGCGCGCAATACGGCACGTTGATGGCGGTATAGCCTACGGACAACAGCAAATAGGTGCCGAACGCCCAGGCGATTTTCACGCCCATGCTGGCGTCCGGGACGGTGAAGGTCAGCACGCCGACGATCCCGATGGGAAGCGCGACCCACAGCTGCCACGGACGAAAACGCCCCCAGCGGCTCTGCGTGCGGTCGGCAATCACGCCCATCACCGGATCGGAAATCGCGTCAAATACCCGAAGGGCAATAAACAGCGTGCCCACCAGCGCGGGCGTCAGGCCAAATACATCGGTATAGAAAAAGGTCAGGAAGTTCATGATCAGGCAGGTAATTACCGTGCCGCCCGCGTCGCCCAGGCCGTAGCCAATTTTCTCGCGGACTGACAGCCGGTCATCGGCTGCCTGTTTTGCAACTTCTGCGTCTGTAATCGGTGTGGAAGTCATGGGGTAACTCCTCGATAAACGATTTTTTATCGTATTTGTGCAAGGTACCCCATTTATTCTGCATTCAACGGGCAGTCCAACAAGGGAAGGGAAAAGTATAAAAAGATGACGATTCCGACCTGATGGTAAAACTGTGAGTTTGATCGAGCTGTTCTGCTGATATTTATTAATAATCAAACAATAAACGCAATATTAGCCACCATAAAAGCGGGAAATTGAATATCCATGCTTGAATTATCCATAGCACTTCCGATTAAGGTTCAAAATGGCGGGTTATTTATCTCCCGGGGCGTGGGTCGTCATCCCGCACGAAAATTATCTTCGTGGGAGATAATCTTTGTCGAAAAAGGGACATTAACGATCCAGGAGGAAAATACGCTGTTTGAGGTAAACGCCGGCGAGAGTTTATTACTTTGGCCGAAGCGGCGGCATGTCGGTGTGGAAGATTTTCCGGGCGATCTCAAATTTTACTGGCTGCATTTTGAGGTGGATGAAGGCTTGCCTGTGTTGCCAGGTGCGACGCCACTGTCGATTGAGCAACACTGTAGCGTGCGGGATCCGCAATATGTTATTGCGTTATTCCGTCAGTTTTTAAGCGAGCAGGAAAAATTACAGCGTAGCCAGGCGCTGGAGATAATTTTGCTGTTAATTTTGCAGCAGATATCGCTCTCGCCGGGATATGAAGATAAAGCGGATGATGCGGGCGCAGCAATGGCGTGGAAGGCCAAACAGCTTATCCGCACTCACTTTCATTTGCCCATATCCACTTCACAGCTGGCGAAAGAGCTGCACTGCAACGCAGATTACCTGGGGCGAGTATTTCGCCGGACGTTTCATTTAACCCTGACGGAGGCAATACACCGCCAGCGCGTCAGGGCCGCTGAAAAATTGTTGCTGAACGATGCGGCCTCATTAACTGAAGTGGCCACCCGGTGCGGTTTTAATGACGTGGGTTATTTCCGGCAGATATTCTCGAAACATACCGGGTTAACGCCCGCCGTCTGGAAACGGCGGTACTGTAAAGAGCATATTAATTCCGGATGATTACTGGCCGTAATAGGCATTTGCGCCATGCTTGCGCAGGTAATGCTTATCCAGCAATTCCTGCTGCATAACCGGAAGCTGTGGTGCAAGCTGGCGCGAGAAAAGCCCCATATAGGCGCACTCTTCCAGCACCACGGCATTGTGTACCGCATCGGCAGCGTCTTTGCCCCAGGCAAACGGGCCGTGAGAGTGTACCAGCACCGCCGGGACCTGCATCGGGCTTATGTCGCGCTCCTCGAAGGTTTTGATAATGACTTCCCCCGTCTGGTATTCATATTCACCCGCGATTTCAGCCGTGGTCATCAGCCGCGTGCAGGGGATCGCACCGTAGAAATAGTCCGCGTGCGTCGTGCCCCATGCGGGTAAATCCTGCCCCGCCTGCGACCAGATGGTGGCGTGGCGGGAATGGGTATGCACAATGCCGCCAATTTCCGGGTAACGACGATACAGCGCGAGATGGGTCGGGGTGTCGGAGGAGGGTTTTTTACTCCCCTCGACCACTTTACCCGTGGCGATATTTACCACCACCATATCTTCTGCGGTCATCACGTCGTACTCCACGCCGGATGGTTTGATCACCATCATGCCGCTGTCACGGTCAACCGCGCTGACGTTGCCCCAGGTGAACGTCACCAGCTGGTGGGCGGGCAGGGCGAGATTTGCCGCCAGCACCTCGGCTTTGAGTTGTTCTAACATGTCATGCCTCCTTCCTGCATTCGGGCTTCAATCCAGCGGCGCGCCAGGATGATCTCCAGTACCGGCTCTTTGGCTTTCTCGGTCCACATTTCAATCAGAAATGCGCCGCGATAGTTAAGTTGATTTAGCGTGTTAAACACGCCAACGAAATCGACGCAGCCCTCGCCAAACGGCACATCGCGGAACTGGCCGGGGCTTTTTTCGGTTACGGGCCGGGTGTCTTTCAGATGGATAGCGGCGATGCGGTCAATGCCCAGCGTCAGCTCGGCGGTGACGTCGTTGCCCCACGCGCTCAGGTTGCCGACGTCCGGGTAAACGCTGAACCACGGCGAGGCGAGCATGTCGTCCCACTTTTTCCACTTGCTGATGGAGTTCATAAACGCGGTGTCCATGATCTCTACCGCCAGCATTACCTGCGCGGAAGCGGCCTGCTCTACGGCCCACGCCAGCCCTTCGGCAAAGCGCTGTTGCGTGCCCTCGTCATGCTCCTCGTAGTACACGTCATAACCCGCAAGCTGGATGGTGCGAATACCCAAATCACGGGCCAGCCGGATGGCTTTGGTCATGATCTCGCGGGCGCGTTCGCGCACGGTGTCATCGCGGCTGCCAAACGGGAAGCGACGATGGGCAGACAAGCACATCGACGGGATGGCCACGCCGGTCTCCAGCATCGCTTCCACCAGAGAGGCGCGCTGCGTGGTACTCCATTCAAGGCGCGATAAACGCTCGTCGGTCTCATCCACCGACATCTCCACAAAATCGAAGCCGCAGCTTTTTGCCAGAACCAGGCGCTCCGGCCAGGAGAGATCTTTTGGCAGCGCTTTTTCGTAAATGCCTAACGGATGCTGACGCATGGTTACTCTCCCCAGATGTCGCGGATTTGCGAATGGAATGCTTGTGCCACCTGCGGCGGATTGGCGGCGCCTGCCAGCGCGCGCCCGGCAATGAAGGCTTTGACGTTGATCTGCTTAAACAGCGGCAGGTCAGCGGGGGTGATACCGCCAGTGATGGAAAGCTGTAGCCCGATATCGGACAACGCCTTCATTTTGCTGAGATCCGCCTCGCCCCACTGCTGGCCGCTGGCCTGTGCGTCGCGTCCACGGTGGTATATCGCCTGCTTCACCCCGATGCGGTGCCACGCGCGCGCGTCGTCCAGCGTCCAGTTGCCAAACAGCTCCATCTGGATCTCGCCGCCGCCGCGCAGTGCGACCTCGTGGCCACGTTCAACGGTGGCCAGCGGGGCGGCACAGATGATGGTCATCCAGTTTGCGCCTGCGCCAAACGCCTGCTCAGCCAGCGTTTCTCCGGCATCGGCGACTTTCCAGTCCGCCACAATAATTTTATCCGGACACTGAGCGCGCAGGGCGCGAACGGCGTTTAGCCCTTCGGTCAGACACAGGATGGTGCCGGCTTCGACGATGTCGACGTGATCGGAAAGCGTCGCGACATCCCGCTGCGCGGCCTGAAGTGAGGTGTGGTCGAGCGCCAGCTGCAATAATGGTCGGCTCATAGGTCGTACTCCTTAACACGGGCGTGATAGCCCTGTAATGCTGAAATCAGTAGCTGGTAACGGTGATATTTGCGCTGGTAGGCGGCATGGGCACGCATGTCAGGTTCAATCATCCGGATGTCATGCCTGAGGGCGCGCTGAGCGGCGTAAAAATCGGGATAGAGACCTGTACCGACGAGCGCGGCCAGCGCCGCACCGGAACAGCCGGTCTCTTCCACCTGCGGGAGTTCAATCGCCAGGCCGCTGACGTCCGCGAGCATCTGCATCCACACGTCCGAATGGGTGGGGCCGCCCGTCACGCGCAGGGTCTGCACGTGGGGAAAGCGTTCGAGCATACGGTTGAGGTGGGTCATGTGGCTGAATACCACCCCTTCATAAACCGCCTGGAGGAGGTGCGCGCGGGTATGCAGCGCCTGCAAACCATAGAAGCCGCTGGTCATCTCCAGTCCGGCGTTGCTGCCGTAGAGGAAAGGCAGGAAGAACACATCGCTTTCAGCTTTTGGCAGGCTGGCCACGGCGTGGTTAATCTCATCGAATGACATTTCGCCCCATTGGGCCGTCAGCCATTCCAGGTTGCCGGACGAGGTGGGGCTGGCTTCGTGAACGATGAACTGCTGCGGATGGACATAGCGGCCATAGACGTAGGGGAACGGCTCGTTGTCGCGGATGCCGTGGGCAATCCCACTGGTCACGGCCCAGGTCCCCATTACGGCATTCAGCGTATTTTCGTCATGCAGCCCGGCGCAGATCGCGGTGGAAACCACATCAAACAGTCCACCAACGACGGGAGTACCCGCCGTGAGACCGGTCAGTGCGGCTGCCTGAGCGGTGATTTCCCCGCAAATTTCTGCTGAACCGATAATAGGCGGCAGGGCACCGTCAATGTCGCTGATGCCGAGCCAGCGCGTGAGCTGCTGATCGTACTGCCCGGTATTCATGTTGTAGAGATTGGATTCCGAGATGTTGCTCTCTTCGCAGCCTTTGACTCCGGTCAGACACCAGCGCAGGTAATCGTGCGCCATCATCACGCTGCCGATTTGCTGATACCGCTGCGGCTCGTTCTCTTTAACCCAGCGCAGGAGTGAGGCCGGATGCCCCGTCCACAGCGTCTGGCGAGTATGCGGATAGAGCTTTTCGGGTATACCGTCCTGCTGCCAGCGTTGCACGATCTCCAGCGCACGGCGATCGGAGGAGAGTATGGCGTTACCCAGGGGGCGATCCTGTTTATCGAGCAAAAATAGCCCCTTGCCCTGGGCTGAAATGCCAACGCCTTTAATCTGACCGCCGTCAGCGCCTGAATTTTTAAGCAGCAGGGCGAGGGTTTTGTGGCAGTGCTGCCAGAGCTGGTGCATATCCCGCTCGGCGTAGCCAGCGCGTGGGCTGAGCGTGGCCACTGAGCGGCGTTCAATACAGACTTCTTTGCCCTGGCTGTTGTATAAACCGGCTTTCAGATAAGTACCGCCACAATCGATACCCAGCCAGAAGGGCTCTTTTTCACTCATCTTCTTCTCGCTTAATTGCCGGGTGGCGCTTCGCTTACCCGGCCTACGGTTTGGTTTAGTGAATCAGGTGAGGGCCTCAGGCCGCACGCTTATGCGAGTTCACCGTGGGGTTGGGCTCTGCTCCGGCATCGCATTTCGCCGGTAACATCAGGGCCAGCAGCGATGCCAGCGCCAGCGAAACCGCCAGGCAGTAAACGCCTGCGTCTTTGCTGTATAGGGTGATCAGTACGCCTACCGCATAAGGACCGCAGAACCCGCCGAGGTTGCCCAGGGCATTAATCACGCCGCGTGCGCCACCCGCCATCTCAGCGCTGAACAGACGCGCCGGGATGGTCCAGAACACGCCCGCTGCGGATTGCAGGAAGAAGCCACAGCCCACCAGCGCGGCATAGGCCAGCCAGGTGTGCTCTTTCAGCGCCACGGAGAGGAACATGCAGAGCGCAAAGCCAATCAATGGCAGGGAAACAAACAGCTTGCGCTTGCCGGTGCGGTCAGAGAGCGTAGAGAACAGGAACATGCCGGCAATGGCGCCGATGTAAGGCAGAATGGCGAGCATTCCCACCTGGCCGATGCTGGTGTGCGTCAGTTCTTTCAGAATGGTGGGCAGCCAGAGGGTGTAACCGTAAATGCCGGTCTGGTAGAAGAAGTTGAGGGCGATCAGCTGCCACATGGTTTTGTCAGACAGCACTGCGCTGAGCGAGGCGTTTTTCACCTCTTTACCCGCAATGGCCTGCTGCTCTGCCGCCAGTGTTTGTACCAGGTAGTTTTTCTCGGCCTCAGAGATCCAGCGCGCTTCCTGCGGCCGGTCGTAGACGGTGAACGCCCACAGCACCAGCACAACAACGGACATCAGACCTTCAATAATGAACAGCCAACGCCAGTCGAGAGCGGTGATAATCCAGCCCGACAGTGGGGCGGTGATGATCCCGGCGATGGGCACGAACATGATCACAATCGCGTTGGCGCGGCCGCGCTCGGCATCCGGAAACCAGTTACTGATCATCGTGAGCACAACGGGCAGCATCCCGCCTTCCGCCACGCCGAGTAAGAAGCGCAGCACCAGCAGCTGATACTGGTTGGTTACAAGCCCGGTCAGAACCGAGATCACCGCCCAGGCAACCAGCGACCAGCCGATAAACTTCTTACCGCTGCCGTGCACGGCAATTTTGCCGCCGGGAACTTGCAGGAACAAATAGCCAATAAAAAAGATCCCCCCCGCCAGGCCCGCCATCGTGGCGGAAATGCCCAGTTCTTCGTCCATACCGCCGGGCATCGCAAAAGCTATATTAACGCGGTCCATATAGGAAATAATGCAGGCGATAAGAATAGGGGGAATGATCCTTAGCCAGCGCTGGCGCGGAATGTCCGCGTGTAGAGCATTAGAAGAAATATTCATAGTTAATATCTCAGTGAAGGTAACCGGAAAATGTATTCTTTATTTTTATTGTGATGCTTTATTCATAGCGCTAATGCCGTCGCGCAAAATAGCGATGCGATGGCTGACGTCAGCATTAGCATTTATTTCCAGTAATTTAATACCGGAGAATTTCAATGTTGCGGCGCTCGCCGCAGTAAACAGCGTTTTTACATGTTCAGTGGACATGAGACTGTCGGCGCAGAACGAAGAAAACGGCGCGTGCAGATCCTGCCATTCTCCGTACTCACCGCGAGGGGTCGTGCCCGAAAACATCAGCGCCCCCAGTTTCCCGGCAGCGAGTGCCGCCTGAACATGTTCCAGCGGAAGGGCGGTGTTGCGACCTTCGATGGCCGAACGTGCCCAGTTGATACAGACGCTGATATCGGTCTCTCTCACTACCTCCAGCACCTGCTCTAAGGGCAAGAACCCTTTACGCGGCGCCGGGCTATTCATCGCATCACAGTGTTCCAGCACCAGATCGCAGCCCCAGTCCCAGCTCGCGATTTCCCTTACCGAGCGGGAGAATGCTTCTGTCGCTTGCTCGACAGAATCATTACCCGCCTGTGGTGCGGCCTGCATTTCCAGAGCGACCACTTTCCCGGGAAAGCGGGTGTTAACGGCATCAATCTTTTGATGCAGATGGCGGTAATATTCAATGCACGCTTTACGTTGTTCTTCGTCCGCGGACGCCAGGCCAAACGCGCCGTTGCTGCCGCGGCGGCGCATGGTTTCCATAACGGCTGTGACAACGATCTGCCAGTTGCCCGGCGTATGACGAAACAGCCATTCATCACCAAACGGATGGAGATTTTCAAGGCAAGGTTGTTCCAGCCCGCGAATATTTGGCGTGTCGGAAAGTTCCCGCCAGAAGGCGTGTTCTTCCTGCTCCCCTTTCTGGTGAAACGAGGGTGCGCAGGGGTACGCACCAATAATAAAACCGGTGTTGGTCATTTCGCATTCCTGTATTTATCAGAAAATTAATCTAATTCGCTGATGGCCACTTTCACCACAATTTTACGAATTGCGGATCCCTTGTTTTTAATACAGGCAGGACGGTGAACATCCTGCGGGAAAAATATGGCGTAACTGCCAGGGATCATTTCGATAAACGACTCGTGTTCGCTGTCGTGATAAAAAATAATATCCCGTTGCTCCAGCAATGATTCGCTGATTTTGTTATTCCCGGTATCAATAGCAATACCGATTTTTTCTTCGCCCCAGGCCAAAAACTGGATATCCAGATAGCGGCGATGGACTTCAGGGCGGTTCTCGTGCTGTTCCTTTGTGGTGAGGTCGAGAACCTGGGCAAAAATGTTGCGGCCTTCAATTTCGATCACGCCCGGCGCCAGGGTGGTGAAATCCGTGGTACGCAGAAAATTAAGCGCCTTTTCAATCGCCAGCGGCAGGCGACATGGATTTGGCTGTGTAATATGTCCGAATATCATGACCCACTCCTTACAGAGACTGGATTTTCGCCCACACGATGTCGTCAATCGTGATGCCGTTGCGGCGGTTCTCCTCCAGCAGGCGTGTGAACTCATGGCCTGGCAGACGGACGGCGACGTTTTCATCAGCGCGTTCTGCGGTGGTGATGAAGTCCATGATGCGCTGTAGTTTGGCATCGCGGGTTGGGCCGTCGATCAGGCGATTCACTTCGATGGCGATAAAGATCTGCGATACGCCGTATTCGTCGCTGTTGTCCTGGGTCACTTCCGCAACGGATGCGCCGTCAGAGAGCAAGGTGGCGATCATGTCGAGCACAATCGATAAGCCAGAACCTTTCCAGTAGCCCATGGGCAGAATGCGGCGGTTTTTCTCAATCACGCCCGGCTCTCTGGTTAGATTGCCCTCATCGTCAAAGCCGCCGTCGACCGGTAATTCGCGTCCGGCCAGGCGATTCACCTCCAGCATGCCGTAGGAGAACATCGACATCGACATATCGACCATGGTGATTGGATTCGACGGAATGGCAACGATCAGGGGGTTTGTGCCGATGCAGCATTCTTTTGATCCCCACGCGGGCATCACGGCAATAGAGTTGGTCCAGCAGATGCCGATATAGCCTTTCTCCGCCGCCTGCCAGCCGTAGCTACCGCCGCGCATCCAGTGGTTAGCATTACGCAGCGCCACCACGCCGATCCCGTGATCGGACGCCAGCTCGGTAGCACGGTCCATCATCTTCTTCGCCGTCAGGTTGCCGATGGAACGCTGCGCATCCCACTGTTCGATGGCGCCTAATGTCGTTACGCGTTTCGGCTGGGCGTCAGGGAGGATGTCGCCTGCGTCAAGCTGCTGAATAAATCGCGGGAAGCGGTTGACGCCGTGTGAATAAACGCCGGACTCCGTGGTGCGGGCGAACATCTCGGCGCAGGCGTCTGCGGTATCCGCTTTTACACCGCGATCGAGCAGAACCCGATTGAACGCCGCTTTCAACTCTTCGAAGGTCACTTTCATCCCTGTTCTCCTGTTTTTTTAGGGGCAAGTGCGAGTGCTTTTTTATCGCTAAATTTCACTATGCGAAATCTGATTTCAAATATAGCGATCAAATTTTGTCAGATCAACGACATTCACGTTTTTCAAAATCGATTAAAATCAAATGGTTGTGTTTTTTCTGTTGAGATCGTGAACTAAACCACACTTTGCGCTACCATCAGGGCGCGATAAACAGGAGCCATTTGATGAGCATAAAAGAGAGCGAAATGACGCAAGAAAAAGAGAGGCCAGCAGGTAGCCAGAGCTTGTTTCGCGGCCTGATGCTGATTGAAATCCTCAGTAACTATCCAAACGGGTGTCCGCTTGCGCATTTATCAGAACTGGCGGGGCTGAATAAAAGCACCGTGCACCGGTTATTGCAGGGGTTGCAGTCGTGCGGGTACGTGACGCCGGCGCCGGCGGCAGGGAGCTATCGTCTGACCACCAAATTTATCGCCGTCGGGCAAAAGGCGCTTTCATCGCTCAATATTATTCACGTGGCGGCGCCGCACCTCGAGGCGCTGAACATTGCCACCGGCGAAACGGTCAACTTCTCCAGCCGTGAAGATGATCATGCGATCCTGATTTATAAGCTTGAGCCGACAACCGGTATGCTGCGCACGCGCGCATATATCGGCCAGCATATGCCGCTCTATTGTTCTGCGATGGGCAAAATCTATATGGCGTTTGGTCATCAGGATTACGTGGCGAGCTACTGGGAAAGCCACCAGGAACAGATCCAACCTTTGACCCGCAACACCATCACCGAACTGAGCGCGATGTATGATGAGCTGGCGGAAATTCGCGATCACAGTATGGCGATGGATAAAGAAGAGAACGAGCTGGGTGTGTCATGTATCGCTGTGCCGGTCTTTGATATTCACGGGCGCGTGCCCTATGCCATCTCCATTTCGCTGTCGACGTCGCGCATGAAGCAGGTGGGCGAGAAAAACTTGTTAAAACCGCTGCGTGACACGGCGGAAGCTATCTCGAAAGAACTGGGGTTTAACGTGCGCGAGGCGTAACTGATGAACCGATTTATTCTGACGGATCCTGAAAAATGTATCGGGTGCCGCACCTGTGAGGTGGCGTGCATGATGTCGCATCAAAGCAGCGCCACGCCAGAAGCGTTTACGTCACGTATCCGCGTGGTTAAGGGGGGAACCTTCACCACGGCCGTGGGCTGCCACCAGTGTGAAGATGCGCCCTGCGCGAATGTCTGCCCGACGGGGGCCATTCACCGTGCTGCGGGAGCCTGGCTCGTTGAGCAGGCTCGCTGTATCGGCTGCAAAAGCTGTATGGTGGCGTGCCCGTTCGGGGCAATGCAGGTTCGGGTTGTGGGAGATCGCGTTCAGGCGCTGAAATGTGATTTGTGCATGCATCGCGAGGGCGGTCCCGCCTGCGTCGAAGCCTGTCCCACCCACGCGCTGCGCTGCATAGACCCCGCCAGACTACGCGCGGAACGGCTGCGTAATCTGGCCTGAGGTTTTATTAACCGGCCTCGCGCCAGGCGTTCTCAATCTCTTCGGCGAGAATTTTCACACCCGCTTCGATTTTTTCCGGGTCCGGGACGTAGTTCATGCGCATGCACTGGTGCGTATGCGGCCACGGCTTATCCAGACCCGGGAAGAAGTAATCCCCCGGGACCATCAGCACGCCACGCTTTTTCAGACGCTGATAAAGCAGCTCTGTCGTAATGGGCAGATCCTTAAACCACAGCCACAGGAAAATTGCCCCTTCCGGTTTATGGATCAGGCAGCGTTCCTCCGGTAAGTAGCGGCGAAGGATGGCGATAGTTTCCTGAACGCGCTGAGAGTAAAACGGCTTGATCACCTCATTCGACAGACGCAGCAGGTCGTTACGCCTGATCATCTCGCACATCATCGCCGGGCCGATGCCGCCAGGGGAAAGGCTGATAATGCCGTTCATGTTGGTAATGGCGGTGATGATTTTCTCGTTAGCAATGATAATGCCGCAGCGGCTGCCCGGCAGGCCCAGCTTGGAGAGGCTCATGCAGAGGATGATGTTCGGGTTCCACAGCGGACGCGCTTCGCTGAAGATGATCCCCGGGAACGGTACGCCATAGGCGTTATCGATCACCAGCGGGATGCCGTGCTGATTCGCCAGCGCATCCAGCTTCATCAGCTCGTCGTCGGTGATCACGTTCCCCGTCGGGTTGGTGGGACGAGATACGCAGATCATGCCCGTCTCTTCACCGATATGCAGATGTTCAAAATCGACGTGATATTTGAACTGACCCTCTGGCAACAACTCGATATTCGGACGTGCGGAAACAAACAAGTCTTCTTCGAGGCCGGCATCGGCATAGCCGATATACTCCGGAGCCAGCGGGAACAGCACTTTTTTCGTGGTGCCGTCGGCGCGGCGTCCGGCGAACAGATTGAATAAGTAGAAAAACGCGCTCTGACTGCCGTTTGTCAGTGCAATGTTCTGTGGTTCGATATCCCAACCCAGCGCTTCCCGCAGCATTGCCGCCAGAAGCGTCAGTAGTTCTGTTTTACCCTGAGGGCCGTCGTAATTACATAGCGCATCGGTTGCTTTACCGTTTTCCAGCATGTCTGCCAGCAGCGTCTGGAAGTAGGTGTTCATCTCCGGAATTTGAGCCGGGTTTCCGCCGCCAAGCATGATAGCGCCTGGGGTGCGCAGCCCGTCGTTGAGGTCCTCCATCAGGCGGGTAATGCCTGAATGGCGGGTAAATTTGTCGCCGAATTGTGAAAACGTCATAGCAGGTGATCTGTCGGGCTTAATATGAAAGGCAGTAACCATAACGCCAGCACCGTGTTGGTGCAAATCGGCGGATGTGGTCGGATTTGTTGTTTTGTATGGTGGAGAGGGATTATTGCAGTGAATCGTTCTGATGAATGTCTCCTCACCCCGGCCCTCTCCCCAAAGGGGGGAGGGTGAAAGACCGCACCTTGCAATCCCCTTGCCCCTTAGGGGAGAGGATTAGGGTGAGGGGGCTGTTCTACTGATTACCCGCCCACACCACCATCACCTTATCGCCCTTGTGCTCGCGCACAAAGCCGTAGCCTTCTTTCATTGACAGCGTTGTTTGCTTGCCTTCACCCACAGCCGGATGACGGGCGCGGAACTGCCCCAGAAGCTGCCAGTGGGCGACAGTTAACGCCTGTTTACCCGTGACGTCCTGCCAGTTCATATCCGAACGGGTTCCCTGTAGCGGATCGGAGCCCGTCGGACCAAATGGACGCTCTGATTCATCGCCGTAATAGATCTGCACGCTTCCCGGCGCCAGCAGCAGTAACTCAGCGGCGCGCTGGCCCCCTTCACGGAACAGACGCGTATCGTGGGAGGAGAGATAGCTCAGCACATTAAAACTTTGCAGCTTTTCTGCCATTTGCTGCCAGGTCAAATCCATATCTGCCAGACAGTCCACTGCTTTCGCCGCCTGCTCCTGATAGTCAAAGTTGATCATCGCATCGAAGCCGTGGCGGTAATAATCGCTCTGCATCACGCCGTGGCCCCAGGATTCACCGGTCATCCAGAACGGCGCATCGTCGAGTTTTTTGTCCGGGTTGGCGGCCTTCCACGCGGCCAGCGCCTGGCTGGCCTGGTCTTTCAGTTGCTGCCAGGCTTCATGCTCAACGTGTTTGGCGGTATCGACCCGGAAACCGTCGATGCCGTAGTCACGCACCCACTGGCTAAGCCAGTGGGTCAGGTAATCTCGCGGCGTGAAATTCGTCATCACTTTCGCGTTGGTGTCGGGCTTGTGTTGATAAAAGTTCGGCAAACCTGACGGGGTTTTTGATTCCGTTTTCAGATCCGGCAGGAAGGCCAGGGACATGGTCAAGTCGTCAAAGCCCGGGTTGTCGTAATCACCGATATCGGTACGGATCCATTTTTTACCCCACCATTTTTCCCATGCGGCTTTGTCACTGAAGTTGATGTAATCGTTGAAGCTGTGCCAGCTTTGACCCGCGCCTGGCTTCCAGTCAGTCCAGCGTTCGCCGAGCGTTTTTTTCAGCTCATCTCCCTGTAAATAGAGTGCGCCAAACTGATATTCCTGCATATCTGCAAGCGTCGCATAGCCCGCGTGGTTCATGACAACGTCAAACAGGACGCGGATACCGCGCCTGTGCGCGTCGTCGACAAGCTGGCGTAAATCATCTTCGTTGCCCATGTTGGCGTCGAGTTTCGTCCAGTCCTGGGTGTAATAACCGTGATACGCGTAGTGGGGGAAATCCCCTTTGGTGCCGCCGCCAACCCAGCCGTGGATCTGCTCCAGCGGGGAGCTTATCCAGAGCGCATTCACGCCCAGTTGCTGAAGGTAATCCAGTTTGCTGGTAAGCCCTTTCAGATCGCCGCCGTGGAAAGTACCTATCTCCTGCATACCATCTTTATGGCGGCCATAGCTGTTGTCGTTGGTGGGGTCGCCATTCACGAAGCGATCGGTCAGCACGAAATAGACTGTGGCGTTTTGCCAGCTGAACGGCGCGGGTTTGTCCGTTTCGGCGCGCTCAAGCAGCAGCAGGCCATTGCTGTTGGCGGCTGGCTGAAGAGTCACTTTGCCATTTTGAACGGTCGCGGTCTGTTTGCTGTAAAAATCACGCACCACCGTGCCTTCCGGGAACGTGTTAACGACGTCGATCGTGAGCGGTTTGCCGTCCCACTTCGGGCACTGGCGGGTAACGTTTGCGACAGGCTGTGGCGCCGCACTTTGTACCGTCAGCATCAGCGTCGGCGTTCCAGAGCGCGTATCAATACGCATCTGATAAACGCCGTCACGGAATAATCGCCACTGCGGTGGCGTGCCTTCGCACGGTTTGAGCGACAGCATCTCGTTGAGCTTAATGGCCTTTGTCGGCTGCCAGCACGCGTTGTCAAGACTCAACGTCAGTGGACGGGTACCCTTCGCAAGCGTTGCCTGGCTGGTAAAGACGCCGGTACCTTCAGCGTTGAATGCGTCAAATCCCGGCGATGACCAGTCGGCATGCGCGAATGCGGGTAACATCAGAACAGCTAATGCAGTGCGTTTCATTCCATTTTCCTGTCGCGGCATTTTTGACCAGTGTGCCATTCGGCTCAGGGGAAAAACTCCTCCTCTGAGGCTTTCTGCCGGGAGGACGCGTAGGGATGAGTGATCCCGCGCAAAATTAGGCAGTTATCTGCGATATCGCGCACATTTTTCCAGTGTTGGTGCTTTAATGAGCATGTTCCGGATGACATAGTTTCGGAATTGGACTATTTATAGACGTGCTCTTGAAGACTATTTTTGGTACGATTTGAGATTCCGCTCTCAAATTTTGAAGAAAATAAGGTGTTGGAATGCTTATATCCGACCAGGAGACCTAATGATATCGACTCCCATTCGACGATATGGGGCCGCGATACTCATGTTACTCACCATGGCATTTTCAGGTGAGGTGCTTGCAAAGACGCACACGGATACAACGAGTAAGAAAGCCCACGTAATAAAGACGACAAGCAGTAAGGTTAGCAGTAAACAAGAGTATTCTCGCAATAGTGCAAAGAGTAGTTCACTTCCTGATTTGCGAAAATACCCTTCCGGGACACCAAGGAAAAAAGCGTTTCTCCGGACGGTAATGCCTTACATTAAAAGTCAAAATGCCGCGATTACTGCGGATCGTAACTGGCTGATCGCCAAACAGTACGATAGCCGCTGGTCGCCGTCTGAGCGCACTCGCCTGAAAGACATCGCCAAACGCTATAAAGTGAAGTGGAGCGGGAACACGCGTCGTGTGCCGTGGAACACTCTGTTAGAGCGTGTGGACATTATTCCAGGCAGTATGGTCGCGACAATGGCCGCCGCCGAAAGCGGTTGGGGCACCTCGAAGCTGGCGCGCAACAACAACAATCTGTTTGGCATGAAATGCGCAAAAGGTCGTTGTACTAATGCACCCGGCAAGGTGAAGGGCTATTCACAGTTTGAATCGGTGAAAGATTCCGTGAATGCCTATGTGGTGAATCTGAACACCCACCCGGCCTACTCTTCGTTCCGTAAGTCACGCGCGCAGCTGCGTAAGGCGGATCAGGAAGTGACGGCCACGGCGATGATCCACAAGCTGAAAGGTTATTCCACCCAGGGACAGCGCTACAACAACTACCTGTTCTCCATGTACCAGGATAACCAGCGTCTGATTGCCGCACATATGTAATAAAAAACGCCTTCCACTGGAAGGCGTTCTTTTTTCTAGAGCAGGACTTCACTGTACCGTTCCCGGTACTCCTTCGGCGTGGTGTCATACTCTTTCCTGAACACCGAATAGAAATACTGAAGCGACGGATAGCCGCACATCTGTGAAATCTCGTTGATCGACAGCGAGGTGGAGATCAGCAGACTTCGCGCTTTCTCCAGCTTTTCCGCATGGATCACGGCGTGGATCGTCTCACCGACTTCCTCTTTAAACCGCTTCTCCAGATTCGAACGTGAAATGCCGACCGAATCCAGCACCTGATCGACCTTGATCCCTTTGCAGGCATGATTGCGAATGTAGTGCATCGCCTGAATCACGGCCGGATCGTTTAGGGAGCGGTAGTCTGTTGAGCGACGCTCGACCACGCGAACGGGCGGAACCAGCAGACGCTGGAGCGGCAGGGATTCGTTGTCTAACAGTCGGTGCAGCAGCTTCGCGGCCTGATAGCCCATCTGACGGGTACCCTGCGCCACGGATGAGAGCGCCACGCGCGACAGATAGCGCGTAAGCTCTTCGTTATCAATACCAATCACGCACAGCTTTTCAGGCACAGGAATATGCAAATGTTCGCACACCTGTAATACGTGGCGGGCGCGGGCGTCCGTCACGGCGATAATCCCTGTCTGGGGCGGCAGCGTTTGCAGCCAGTCAGCCAGGCGATTCTGTGCGTGCTGCCAGTTTTCTGGCGCGGTTTCCAGCCCCTGATAAACGACGCCGCGATACTTCTCCTGGGCAACCAGCTGGCAGAAGGCATACTCACGCTCCATCGCCCAGCGCTTTCCGCTGGTGGCGGGCAATCCGTAAAACGCAAAACGATGGACGCCTTTCTCCTTTAAATGGAGGAAGGCGGTCTCAACCAGGGCATGGTTATCCGTGGCGATGTAGTGAACGGGGGGGTAATGTTCCGCTGAATGGTAAGAGCCGCCAACGCCCACGATAGGTACGTCGACACCACTCAGCAACTGTTCAATCACGGGGTCGTCAAAGTCAGCGATAACCCCGTCTCCCAGCCAGTCTTTGATGTTCTCCAGACGGGTACGGAAATCTTCTTCGATGAAAATATCCCATTCGGATTGCGACGCCTGCAAATATTCACCAACCCCCTCAACCACCTGACGGTCATAGGCTTTGTTGGCATTGAATAACAACGTAATGCGGTGACGCTTTTCAAACATGGCTCACTTTCCCAAATTAGTCACGATACGGTTCTCAGGCGCGCCGCTTGGTGGCAGAGTCCATCCAGACTGCCAGCAAAAGAATGGCCCCTTTGACGATATACTGCCAAAACGTCGGCACGTCCATCATACTCATCCCGTTATCCAGCGAAGCCATAATAAATGCGCCCATCACCGCCCCCGCCACGCTGCCAATGCCTCCGGCGAGGCTGGTCCCGCCAATCACGCAGGCGGCGATGGCGTCCAGCTCGGCAATATTACCGGCAGACGGGGAACCCGCACCCAGACGTGAGCTGAGGATCAGCCCCGCGATGGCTACCATCAGGCCGTTGATGGCAAAGACGGCGAGTTTGGTGCGCTCGACGTTGATACCAGATAAACGCGCGGCTTCAAGATTGCCGCCGATAGCATAAATACGGCGACCGAATGCGGTACGTGTGGCCATAAACATCCCACCTAACAGCAACAGCGCCAGCAGCAGAACGGGCGTTGGGACACCGCGATAATCGTTTAGCAGCCAGATGGCCCCCAGCACAATCACCGCTGTAAGCGCCTGACGGCCGACAACCGAGGTTGAGGCAGGCGAGGCCAGCCCCAGCGCCTGGCGACGCATGCGTCCTCGCCATTGCCACGCGACAAACGCCATCAGCCCAACCACACCGATCGTAAAACCGACGCCATCAGAGAGGTAGCTTTGGCCAATCTGGGACATCGAGGCGCTGGTCGGGGAGACGGTAGTGCCGTTGGTGATCCCAATCAGAATACCGCGGAAGGCCAGCATCCCTGCTAAGGTGACAATAAACGACGGGACTTTACGGTAGGCCACCCACCAGCCGTTCCACGCACCCAGCAGCAGACCCAGTACCAGCGTGACCACAATCGTCAGCGGCAACGGCCAGCCGAGCCAGACGTCAAAAATTGCCGCCACGCCGCCGAGCAGACCCATCATCGACCCTACCGACAGGTCAATTTCCGCTGAGATAATCACAAAGACCATCCCCACCGCCAGGATCCCGGTGATGGCGGTCTGACGCAGCAGGTTAGAGACGTTACGTGCGCTCAAATAGGAGCCATCGGTCATCCAGGTAAAGAACAACATGATGACGATAATGGCGGCAATCATTACAAAAACTTGCAGATTCAGCGATTTAAGTCCTGCGAACGCACCGGGCGTCGGAACAGCGACTTTGATATCAGACGGGTTGCTTTTCGACATGGCGTTCGCTCCTTAAGGCAGCTTCCATCACCTGCTCTTGCGTCAGGTTCTGGTTGTTCAGGTTGGCTTTGAGTTTCCCTTCATGCATGACCAGCACGCGGTCGCTCAGCCCCAGCACTTCAGGCAATTCGGACGAGATAACAATGACGGCAATCCCTTGCTGCACAAGCTGGTTGATCAGCTTGTAGATTTCATACTTCGCGCCGATATCGATCCCGCGCGTGGGTTCGTCCAGAATTAAAATGCGCGGATTAAGCAACAGGCAGCGTGCCAGAATCGCTTTCTGCTGGTTGCCGCCGCTCAGGCGACCTATCGCCAGTTCCGGCGAGGAGGTTTTCACCTTGAGCCTGGCAAGTGACTGAAGAATACACTGCTGTTCTGCGGCATCATCCAGGCTGCTCAGCGCGCCGGAAAACTGGCTGAGCGCCGCCAGCGTGATATTTTTTCCCACCGCCATGACCGGCACGATGCCGTCTTTTTTGCGGTCTTCGGGCACCATAGCAATGCCTTTGGCAATGGCCTGCTGGCAGTTGTCGATTTTTACCGGCTGACCGTCGATATAAATTTTGCCTTCCCAGCGCCCCGGCCAGACGCCAAACAGACACTGCACGGCCTCGGTTCTTCCGGCACCCACTAAACCCGCAATACCGAGAATTTCGCCGCGGTGCAGCGAGAAGGAGAGGTTATCCACGCGCTTGATGTGGCGGTTAACGGGATGCCACGCCGTCAGGTTTTCCACGCGCAGGAGTTCTTCGCCTATGGTGTGTGGTTCGTTGGGATACAGTGCGGTGAGCTCGCGACCCACCATCATGGTGATGATGTCATCTTCGCTCATGCCTTCTGCTTCACGCGTGCCAATGTGCTGCCCGTCGCGGATGACGCAGATGGTGTCGGAAATAGCTTTCACCTCATTGAGCTTGTGCGAAATATAGATGCAGGCGATACCGTGGTTTTGCAGGTCGCGGATGATATGGAGCAGAACGGCGGTTTCCTGTTCGGTGAGCGAGGCGGTTGGCTCGTCGAGGATCAGCAGGCGTACCTGTTTATTTAGCGCCTTGGCGATCTCCACCAGTTGCTGCTGGCCCAAACCTAAGTCGCCCACGCGCGTATCCGGTGAGATAGCGAGACTCACCTGGGCCAGCAGTTTTTCGCAGCGCAGCGTCATGGTGTCGTAATCCAGTACGCCGTGGCGCGAGAGTTCGGCCCCAAGAAAGATATTTTCCAGCACGGTAAGGTGCTTCACCAGCGCCAGCTCCTGGTGAATGATAGCGATGCCTTTGCGTTCGGTATCACGAATGTGCGTGGCCTGAAGCACCTCACCGGCAAAGACGATTTCGCCCTCGTAGCTGCCGTGCGGATAGATCCCGCACAGCACCTTCATCAGCGTGGATTTCCCCGAGCCGTTTTCGCCGCACAGCGACATCACTTCGCCGGGGTTCAGCCGCAGGCTTACGTTGTCGACCGCTTTCACCGCCCCGAAGGCTTTGGTGATGCTTTTCATTTCAAGTAAATAAGACATAACTGCTCCGCATAGCCCGACAGATGAACAGGGCAGGTCGATGCGCCCCCGCCGGGCAGGGGCTGCGCTGGATTACAGTTCACTCTTCTTATGGAAACCGTCTTTCACCACCGTGGCGTCAATATTCTCTTTGTTGACTTCGATAGGGGTAAGCAGGCGAGCTGGCACGTCTTTCAGGCCGTTATTTAACGTCGCGTCTGCTTTAGGTTGCTGGCCATTTCCCAGCTCAACGGCAATTTCGGCGGCCGTATTGGCAAGCTCGGTAATGGGCTTATAGACCGTCATAGTCTGGGTACCCGCGATAATGCGTTTTACACCTGCAAGGTCGGCGTCCTGTCCGGAAATAGCGACTTTCCCGGCCAGACCCTGCGCGCTCAGCGCCTGAATGGCGCCCCCCGCAGTGGCGTCGTTAGAGGCCACCACTGCATCGATTTTGTTGTTATTTGCGGTCAACGCGTTTTCCATAATTTTCAGCGCGTTTTCCGGTAACCAGCCGTCAGCCCACTGATCGCCGACGACTTTAATTTTGCCCTCGTCGATATACGGCTTCAGCACTTTCATTTGTCCCTGACGGAACAGTTTGGCGTTGTTATCCACAGGCGAGCCGCCCATCAGGAAATAATTCCCTTGAGGCACTTTTGCGATCAAGCTTTTAGCCTGTAATTCACCCACCTTTTCATTGTCGAACGAAATATAATAATCAATATCCGCATTATTAATCATGCGGTCATAAGCCAGGACTTTTATGCCTTCCTGTTTTGCTTCTTTCACCACGTTGCTTAATACCTGGCCGTTATACGGGATAATGACCAGCACATCGACGCCACGGTTGATCATATTCTCAATTTGCGACATTTGCGTCTCTTCGTTGCCGTTAGCGGACTGAACGAACACCTCCGCACCGAGAGATTCCGCTTTTTTAACAAAGATATCGCGATCTTTTTGCCAGCGCTCCAGGCGTAAGTCATCAATCGCCATGCCGATTTTGACTTCTTTGGCGTGGCCGGCAAAGCTTGCAAGCAGGAGAGTAGTGCAGAGCGTTAGGGTCAGGTTCTTTATCTTCATAATTATTAGGCCTTTTTGTAGGGGTATGTGTAGCTGAGATAAAAGAAACATTCACTGCTGAGACGCAGCAAATTTTTAACGTGGAAAGGCCTGCTGGCAATTACAGATTTTTATCTTCTCATTACGATATTTGGTTTATTTCTGAATTTATGACCGCGATCGGATTTTAAAAAGCGTAACCTATTAATTACATTTGATTCTGGAATGCGCGCCGAAAAATAGTTTGTCTGCACATTATTTTGCGAGCCAGCGCACAATTGCGCATTCTCTCAATAGCAGTGTGAAATAACGTAATTGAGCAACCTCCAATGTCTATTCACTATTACTCCAGAAGCAAGACCACGCCGCATACCCTGATTATGGAGCTCAATATGCAAGCTTATTTCGACCAACTCGATCGCGTTCGTTTCGAAGGCACGAAAACGACCAATCCTTTAGCATTTCGTCACTACAACCCGGATGAGCTGGTGCTGGGTAAGCGCATGGAAGATCACTTGCGCTTTGCCGCCTGCTACTGGCACACCTTCTGCTGGAACGGTGCCGATATGTTCGGCGTGGGCTCTTTTGACCGTCCATGGCAACAGCCGGGCGAGGCCATTGAGCTGGCGAAGCGTAAAGCCGACGTCGCGTTCGAGTTCTTCCATAAGCTGAACGTGCCGTACTACTGTTTCCACGATGTGGACGTGTCGCCGGAAGGGGCGTCGCTGAAAGAGTATCTGAACAATTTTGCGCAGATGGTCGACGTGCTGGCTGAAAAACAGCAGCAAAGCGGCGTGAAGCTGCTCTGGGGTACGGCTAACTGCTTTACCAACCCTCGCTATGGCGCGGGCGCGGCAACCAACCCGGACCCGGAAGTCTTCAGCTGGGCGGCAACCCAGGTCGTGACTGCGATGAACGCCACGCATCAGCTGGGCGGTGAGAACTACGTTCTCTGGGGCGGTCGTGAAGGCTATGAAACGCTGCTGAATACTGACCTGCGCCAGGAGCGCGAGCAGATTGGCCGCTTTATGCAGATGGTTGTGGACCACAAGCACAAAATCGGCTTCCGCGGTACGCTGCTGATTGAGCCAAAACCACAGGAGCCAACCAAGCATCAGTACGACTACGATGTCGCCACCGTGTATGGCTTCCTGAAGCAGTTTGGTCTGGAAAAAGAGATCAAAGTGAACATTGAGGCTAACCACGCCACGCTGGCGGGCCATTCGTTCCATCACGAAATCGCCTCTGCGATTGCGCTGGGCATCTTCGGATCGGTGGATGCGAACCGCGGCGATCCGCAGCTGGGCTGGGATACCGACCAGTTCCCGAACAGCGTCGAAGAGAATGCGCTGGTGATGTACGAAATCATCAAAGCGGGCGGTTTCACCACCGGCGGCCTGAACTTCGACGCCAAAGTGCGTCGCCAGAGCACCGATAAATACGATCTGTTCTACGGGCATATTGGCGCGATGGACACCATGGCGCTGGCGCTGAAGGTGGCGGCCCGTATGATTGAAGACGGTGAGCTGGATAAGCGCGTGGCGAAGCGCTACAGCGGCTGGAACAGTGAGCTGGGCCAGCAAATTTTGAAAGGTCAGTTATCGCTTGCGGAGATCGCGAAGTACGCTGAACAGCATCAGTTGGCACCGCAGCATCAGAGCGGCCATCAGGAACTGCTGGAAAACCTGGTCAATCACTACCTGTTCGATAAATAACAGCATTCATGCCCGGTAAGCGCAGCGCCGCCGGGCATTTCTGTCAAAGGAGTCACCACATGTATATCGGGATCGATCTTGGCACGTCGGGGGTGAAAGCCATCCTGTTAAGCGAGCAGGGCGATGTGTTAGCCACGCAGACTGAAAAGTTGCAGGTTTCACGCCCGCAGCCACTTTGGTCGGAACAAGATCCGGAGCAGTGGTGGCAAGCGACGGACCGCGCGATGAAAGCCTTAGGTGAGCAGCACAGCCTGCGCGACGTGAAAGCGCTGGGCATTGCCGGGCAAATGCATGGCGCCACGCTGCTGGATAGCCAGCATCGCGTTCTGCGCCCGGCTATTCTCTGGAACGATGGCCGCTGTGCGGAAGAGTGCGCGATCCTTGAGGAGCGTGTGCCTGCGTCCCGCGAGATTACGGGCAACCTGATGATGCCCGGTTTTACCGCGCCAAAACTCCTGTGGGTGCAGCGCCATGAGCCTGAGATTTTTCGTCAGGTGGCGAAGGTTCTGTTGCCGAAAGACTACCTGCGTTTTCGCATGACGGGGGATTTTGCCAGCGACATGTCTGACGCCGCGGGCACGATGTGGCTCGACGTGGCGAAACGGGACTGGAGCGAAGCGATGCTGGATGCCTGCCAGCTGACGCGCGATCATATGCCTGCGCTGTTTGAAGGCAGTGATATCACGGGCGCTTTGCAGCCTTCTGTTGCTGAACGCTGGAATATGCCAGCCGTACCTGTCGTTGCCGGCGGCGGCGATAATGCGGCGGGTGCGGTCGGCGTGGGGATGGTGGAGACAGGACAGGCCATGCTCTCGCTCGGCACTTCCGGCGTCTATTTTGCCGTCAGTGACGGCTATCGTAGTAACCCTGAAAGCGCCGTACACAGCTTCTGCCACGCGTTGCCGGGTAAATGGCATTTGATGTCGGTGATGCTGAGCGCGGCATCCTGCCTCGACTGGGCGGCAAAGCTGACCGGAATGGCGGACGTCCCGGCGCTTATCGCAGCGGCACAGCAGGCGGATGATACTGCCGGTGCGGTCTGGTTTTTACCGTACCTTTCAGGCGAGCGGACGCCGCATAACAACCCGGAAGCGAAAGGGGTCTTCTTCGGCCTTACCCATCAGCACGGCCCGGCAGAGCTGGCGCGCGCGGTGCTTGAAGGGGTCGGTTATGCGCTGGCGGACGGCATGGATGTCGTGCATGACTGTGGCCTGACGCCATCCAGCATTACGTTAATTGGCGGCGGGGCACGAAGCAGCTACTGGCGGCAAATGCTTTCCGATATCAGCGGGTTGCAGTTGGACTATCGTACTGGGGGAGATGTTGGTCCGGCGCTCGGTGCGGCACGGCTGGCGCAAATTGCGCTGAACCGGGATAAACCACTGCCCCAGCTTTTGCCCCAGCTGCCGCTTGAACAGCAGCATCGTCCTGATGCGAAAAATCATGCTCGCTACGCTGAAAGACGAGACGTTTTCCGCAAAATCTATCAGCAGCTTTTACCGCTAATGTCATAAACAGGAGCCGGGTGGCGCTAACGCTTACCCGGCCTGCCAGCCTTCAACCGGGTTAGCTCACAAACCTGCGTGTATCGATGCGTTGCAGCAGCATTGAGAGCAGCAGGCTGACAACCAGCGTAACGGTAAATATCCAGACAATATCCAGCACCGGCCAGCTTTTAAGCTCAACGCCGCGGGTGCGCAGGGCGTGGATCACCAGCGCGTGAAAACCGTAAATGCCCAGCGAGTGGCGAGAGATAAACCCCAGCACCGGAAGCGGGCGGGCATTCAGGGTGTTTTTAAACAGGGTCAGCAGCGAAACCGCGCAGATAAAGACCATCGGCCCGCAGTAGAGATACCAGGTATCGGCAAAGTTTCCGCGCCATTGCAGCTCGTGCAGCGTCCCTCGAGAGATAATAAACACACCGGCGATAAATGCTGCCGCGCAAAGCCAGTTTATTCCTCTCTTTTGCGTCTCCATCATGCCGATGGCGCGCCCCAGCATGCCGTACAGCACGTAATAAAACGTATCGCCGTTGATATAGAGGTTAACGGGCAGCCATTCAAAGCCATCAATTTTCTGTGAGACGGTATTCGGGTTTGCCACGATCCCGATTATTACCATCAAGGCCAGCAGCATTTTACCGCTAACGTTTTTTACCTGAATTAACGGCGAAACCAGATAGATAACCATTATCGCGAAGAAAAACCACAGATGATAGAACACCGGTTTTTGCAACAAATTGAGCAGGGAACGTTCAGCGTTAATTGAAGTGAACAGGATGATATAGAGCAGCGAAATGGCGCTGTAAAACAGCAAACAGGAGACAATACGGATGAAATGTCTCGGCTGCGCGCTACGCTCGCCAAAAAAGAGAAAACCGGAAATCATAAAGAACAGCGGGACGCTCACGCGTGAGGCTGAGTTCAGAATATTGGCGACATCCCAGTTAACAGGGCTGATACTGTGCGCGTTCGTGACATACCAGGTCGTAGTGTGGATCATCACCACCATCAGACAGGCTATTCCCCGCAGGTTATCAATCCAGTTAATTTTTGACTGCATCAGTTCCTCTGTATTCCTGATAAAGAAAGTGTGACTGCGATTGCGTAAAACTTTTCCCTTGGAAAATTCTGAGTTTAACCAGGCTGTCTTGTCGGGAGCTGGCGAGATTCGCAGAATGTTGAACATTAATCTATAAACGTGTTGCTACTAAAAATAACAGCCACTGACCAGGGCGGTAATAAAAATGATGATGAAGCGTGGGGCGTCACTCTTTCTGCTGCTTTTATTAGCAGGGTGCAGTGCTTCTCAGGAGGCTCCAGTCCAAAAAGCGCAGCAGGGGAAAATGAGCCCGGAGCGTTCCCTGAATATGGAACAGCTGTGCAGGGATCAGGCGGCTCACCGCTATAATTCCGAAGCACAGAAAATTCATATTAACGGCTTCGAGCGCTTTCAGGGCAGCTATGAACTGAAAGGCTATACGGCGCGTAAAGAGGGCTTTGTCTGCTCTTTTGATGCAGACGGCCAGTTTTTACATCTCTCAATGCGCTAAATTGCTCGTATAAGCAGCAACCAGAGCCTTCGCAGGTTCTGGCTGTAGGGCTTATTCCCCAATTTTCCCTAAACAACCCCGTTTCGTACTGTATATCTTGCAGCCAGCGGGTATACTGATCCCTTCCATTTAAAACCACACGTATCCAGCACGAAATACTATGCAAAAGTTTGATACCAAGACCTTCCAGGGCCTGATCCTGACCTTACAGGATTACTGGGCTCGTCAGGGCTGCACCATTGTTCAACCTTTGGACATGGAAGTTGGCGCAGGCACCTCACACCCGATGACCAGCCTGCGCGCGTTAGGGCCAGAGCCGATGGCGACCGCCTATGTTCAGCCATCCCGTCGTCCGACCGATGGCCGTTACGGCGAAAACCCGAACCGTTTGCAGCACTACTATCAGTTCCAGGTGGTGATTAAGCCATCACCCGACAACATTCAGGAACTGTACCTCGGGTCACTGAAAGAGCTGGGTATGGATCCGACCATTCACGACATTCGTTTCGTGGAAGATAACTGGGAAAACCCAACGCTGGGTGCCTGGGGTCTGGGTTGGGAAGTGTGGCTGAACGGCATGGAAGTGACCCAGTTCACCTACTTCCAGCAGGTTGGCGGTCTGGAATGTAAACCGATCACCGGCGAAATCACCTATGGTCTGGAACGTCTGGCCATGTACATTCAGGGCGTAGACAGCGTTTACGACCTGGTCTGGAGCGACGGCCCGCTGGGTAAAACCACCTACGGCGACGTGTTCCATCAGAACGAAGTGGAGCAATCCACCTATAACTTCGAATACGCGGACGTGGACTTCCTGTTCACCTGCTTCGAGCAGTACGAGAAAGAAGCCCAGCAGCTGCTGGCGCTGGAGACTCCGCTGCCTCTGCCTGCCTACGAGCGTATTCTGAAGGCTGCCCACAGCTTCAACCTGCTGGATGCCCGCAAAGCGATCTCCGTGACTGAACGTCAGCGCTACATTCTGCGTATTCGTACCCTGACCAAAGCCGTTGCTGAAGCTTACTACGCGTCCCGTGAAGCCCTTGGCTTCCCGATGTGCAACCGAAACAAATAAGAGGCGGCCATGTCTGAGAAAACTTTCCTGGTGGAAATCGGCACTGAAGAGCTGCCACCAAAAGCCCTGCGCAGCCTGGCTGAATCTTTCGCTGCGAACGTCACTGCTGAGCTGGATAACGCTGGCCTGGCGCACGGTAAAATTGAGTGGTTTGCTGCACCGCGTCGTCTGGCGCTGAAAGTGGCAAATCTGGCGGCGTCTCAGCCGGATCGCGAAGTTGAAAAACGTGGCCCGGCCATTGCCCAGGCGTTCGACGCGGAAGGCAAGCCGAGCAAAGCGGCTGAAGGCTGGGCGCGCGGCTGCGGTATCACCGTCGATCAGGCCGAACGTCTGACCACCGACAAAGGTGAATGGCTGCTGTATCGTGCCCATGTGAAAGGCGAAAGCGCGGAAGCGCTGCTGCCAGATATGATTGCGACCTCGCTGGCTAAGCTGCCGATTCCTAAGCTGATGCGCTGGGGCGCGTCTGACGTTCACTTTGTGCGTCCGGTTCACACCGTGACCCTGCTGCTGGGCGATACCGTTATTCCGGCGACCATTCTGGGCGTGGCGTCCGATCGCGTGATCCGCGGCCACCGCTTTATGGGCGAGCCGGAGTTCACCATCGACAATGCTGATCAGTACCCGCAGATCCTGCTGGAGCGCGGTAAGGTCATTGCTGACTACGAACAGCGTAAAGCCAAAATCAAAGCTGACGCCGAAGAAGCGGCGCGCAAAATTGGCGGTAATGCCGATCTGAGCGATAGCCTGCTGGAAGAAGTGACCTCTCTGGTCGAATGGCCGGTTGTGCTGACCGCGAAATTCGAAGAGAAATTCCTGGCCGTTCCGGCTGAAGCGCTGGTGTACACCATGAAGGGTGACCAAAAGTACTTCCCGGTTTACGCCAACGACGGCCAGCTGCTGCCAAACTTCATCTTCGTCGCGAACATCGAATCGAAAGATCCGAGCCAGATTATCTCCGGTAACGAGAAAGTGGTGCGTCCACGTCTGGCGGACGCCGAGTTCTTCTTCAACACCGACCGTAAAAAACGTCTGGAAGATAACCTGCCGCGTCTGCAAACCGTACTCTTCCAGCAGCAGCTGGGTACGCTGCGCGACAAGACTGACCGTATCGCGGAGCTGTCCGGCTGGATTGCCCGTGAAATTGGCGCCGACGTTAACCACGCTACCCGCGCGGGCCTGCTCTCCAAGTGCGACCTGATGACCAATATGGTGTTCGAATTTACCGACACCCAGGGCGTGATGGGCATGCACTACGCGCGTCATGACGGCGAAGCGGAAGACGTGGCTGTGGCCCTGAACGAGCAGTATCAGCCGCGCTTTGCCGGTGACGATCTGCCGTCTAACCCGGTTGCCTGCGCCGTGGCGATTGCCGATAAGATGGACACCCTGGCGGGTATCTTCGGTATCGGTCAGCATCCGAAAGGCGACAAAGACCCGTTTGCGCTGCGTCGTGCTGCGCTGGGCGTGCTGCGCATCATCGTAGAGAAGAACCTCAATCTCGATCTGCAAACGCTGACCGAAGAAGCGGTCCGTCTGTACGGCGATAAGCTGACCAACGCGAAGGTTGTGGATGATGTTATCGACTTTATGCTCGGTCGTTTCCGCGCGTGGTATCAGGACGAAGGTTACTCCGTTGATACCATTCAGGCGGTGCTGGCGCGTCGTCCGACCCGTCCGGCAGATTTCGATGCGCGTGTGAAGGCGGTATCCCACTTCCGTACGCTGGAAGCGGCGTCTGCGCTGGCCGCGGCCAACAAGCGTGTATCCAACATCCTCGCGAAATCCGACGAGTCGCTGAACGAACGCGTAAACGCTGCAACCCTGAAAGAGCCGGAAGAGATTTCTCTGGCGATGCAGGTTGTGGTGCTGCGCGACAAGCTGGAGCCGTATTTCGCGGAAGGTCGCTACCAGGAAGCACTGGTGGAGCTGGCGGAGCTACGTGACGTCATCGATGCCTTCTTCGAGAAGGTGATGGTGAATGTGGAAGATAAAGAGCTGCGTATTAACCGTCTCTCGATGCTTGAGAAACTGCGTGAGCTGTTCCTGCGCGTGGCGGATATTTCGCTGCTGCAATAATGTAAAAAACCCGCCCCTGACAGGCGGGAAGAACGGCAACTAAACTGTCTCTCTTCGCCAATGGCGCCATAACTGCGTTGGCTGCGCTCGTTCACCCGAATCACTTACTAATGTAAGCTCATCGGGATTCGCTCGCTTGCCGCCTTGTTCTGACGTCATTGGCTTTAAGATACTTTTCCTTATTTACATTTACACTCTCTCAAACACCGTCGCGATCCCCTGACCCAACCCGATACACATCGTCGCCAGTCCGAACTGGGCATCTTTGCGTTCCATCAGGTTGATCAGCGTGGTGCTGATACGCGCCCCGGAGCAGCCCAGCGGGTGACCGAGGGCGATCGCGCCGCCATTGAGGTTAATCTTCTCGTCGATCTGATCCATCAGCCCCAGATCTTTAATGCACGGCAGGATCTGCGCGGCGAACGCTTCATTCATCTCGAAAAGGTCGATATCACTTGCGCTCAGCCCTGCTTTTTTCAGCGCCAGTTTTGACGCCGGGACCGGACCGTAACCCATAATGGAAGGATCGCAGCCCACGACTGCCATCGAACGCACGCGGGCGCGTGGCGTCAGGCCTAATTCGCGGGCGCGGCTTTCGCTCATCACTAACATGGCGGCGGCACCGTCGGACAGGGCAGACGAGGTGCCCGCCGTGACCGTACCGGTGACCGGATCAAACGCCGGACGCAGGGTAGAAAGCGCTTCAACAGTGGTTTCAGGACGGATAACTTCGTCGTAGCTGAACTGCTTCAGTACGCCGTCTGCGTCGTGACCGCCGGTTGGGATGATCTCATTCTTAAAGGCACCAGACTGCGTGGCGGCCCAGGCGCGGGCATGCGAGCGCGCGGCAAAGGCATCCTGCATTTCACGGCTGATGCCGTGCAGACGGGAGAGCATCTCGGCGGTCAGGCCCATCATACCGGCGGCTTTCGCCACGTTGCGGCTCATGCCCGGATGGAAATCGACCCCGTGGCTCATCGGCACGTGGCCCATGTGCTCCACGCCGCCCACTAGACAGGCCTGCGCATCGCCGGTCATGATCATCCGTGCCGCGTCGTGCAGCGCCTGCATCGACGAACCGCAAAGACGGTTGACGGTGACCGCCGGAACCGAATGCGGGATCTCCGCCAGCAGAGACGCGTTACGGGCGATGTTGAAACCCTGCTCCAGCGTCTGCTGGACGCAGCCCCAGTAAATATCGTCCAGCGCAGCAGGGTCCAGCGCCGGGTTACGCGCCAGCAGGCTACGCATCAGGTGCGCCGAGAGATCTTCCGCACGCACGTTACGGAATGCACCGCCTTTTGAACGGCCCATCGGGGTGCGAATTGCATCAACAATGACAACCTTTTCCATTGTGACTCCTTAAGCCGTTTTCAGCGTGCCAACCGGACGGGCTGGCTCAACTGCTGGATAGTAGGGTTCGTTATGGCGCGCTTTGTTACGCAGACCTTCCGGCACCTCATAAAGCGGACCGAGGTGCTGATATTGCTGAGCCATATCGAGATAGCGAGCGCTGCCGAGCGTATCCAGCCAACGGAACGCGCCGCCGTGGAACGGAGGGAAGCCGAGGCCGTACACCAGCGCCATATCGGCTTCTGCCGGGCTGGCGATAATGCCTTCTTCTAGGCAACGCACTACTTCGTTGATCATCGGGATCATCATCCGGGCGATGATCTCATCGTCAGTGAAGTCGCGTTTTGGCTGACTGACGTCGGCCAGCAGGCCATCCACCGCCGGATCTTCTTCTTTCTTCGGTTTGCCTTTGCTGTCTTCTTTATAGCGCCAGAAGCCCAGACCGTTTTTCTGCCCAAAGCGGTTGGCGTCGAACAGGGCGTCAATGGCGTCGCGATAATCTTTCTGCATGCGCTGCGGGAAGCCCGCCGCCATCACCGCCTGCGCGTGATGGGCAGTGTCGATGCCGACAACGTCCAGCAGGTACGCCGGGCCCATCGGCCAGCCGAACTGTTTTTCCATCACTTTGTCGATTTTGCGGAAGTCTGCGCCGTCGCGCAGCAGCTGGCTGAAACCGGCGAAGTACGGGAACAGCACGCGGTTAACGAAGAAGCCCGGGCAGTCGTTAACGACGATTGGCGTTTTGCCCATCTTGCTCGCCCACGCCACCACTTTGGCGATGGTTTCGTCGGAGGTTTTTTCCCCGCGGATCACTTCGACCAGCGGCATGCGATGCACCGGGTTAAAGAAGTGCATTCCGCAGAAGTTTTCCGGACGCTTCAGCACGCTTGCCAGCTCGCTGATAGGAATAGTGGAGGTGTTGGAGGCCAGTACGGTCTCAGGACGCACCTTCTCTTCCGTTTCGGCCAGCACTGCTTTTTTGACTTTCGGATTCTCAACGACCGCTTCAACCACCACGTCCACGCGCTCAAAGCCGCTGTATTCCAGCGTTGGCTGGATGGTGGAGATCACGCCTGCAAGCTTCAGACCGTCAATTTTGCCGCGCTCAAGCTGTTTATTCAGCAGCTTGGCCGCTTCGGTCATGCCCAGCGTCAGGGATTTCTCGTTGATGTCTTTCATCACTACCGGCACGCCTTTCCATGCAGACTGGTAGGCGATGCCGCCACCCATAATGCCCGCGCCGAGTACCGCCGCGTGTTTTGGCGTTTCAACGTTTTTGGTGAGTTGTTTGGCTTTGCCCTTCACGAACTGATCGTTAAGGAAGATACCAACCAGCGCGCGGGCTTCGTTGGTGTGCGCCAGCGGGACAAAGCTCTGGTTTTCCAGCTTCAGGGCTTCATCACGGCCCAGACGGGCTGCCGCTTCAATGGTTTTCACCGCCGTGATCGGCGCCGGGTAGTGTTTACCCGCCGTCTGCATCACCATGCCCTTGGCGATGGTGAAGCTCATGGTGGCTTCAATTTTGCTGAGCTTCAACGGCTCCAGCTTTGGCTGACGTTTGGCTTTCCAGTCGAGATCGCCGTTAATCGCCTGACGCAGAATGGCGACAGCGCCTTCAATCAGTTTTTCAGGCTTAACCACGCCGTCCACCAGACCGATTTTCTGCGCCTGTTCCGCGCCGACATCTTTACCTGCGGCAATGATTTCCAGCGCGCTGTCGGCACCCAACATGCGCGGCATACGCACCGAGCCACCAAAGCCCGGCATAATGCCCAGTTTGGTTTCCGGCAGGCCGATGCGCAGGTCTGGGGTCGCCAGACGGTAATCAGTGGCTAACACGCATTCGCAGCCGCCGCCCAGCGCGTAACCGTTAACGGCAGAAAGGGTCGGGACAGGCAGATCTTCCAGACGATTAAAGACGCTGTTCGCAAAGTGCAGCCACTGGCTCAGCTGTTCTTCGGGCACCAGGAACAGCGACAGGAATTCGGTGATATCCGCGCCAACGATAAAGGCCGCTTTGTTGGAGCGCAGCAGCAGCCCTTTCAAATCTGATTGCTTTTCAAGTACATCCAGCGCCTGGCCAAGACTGGCCACCGTCGCGGTATCAAGCTTGTTCACTGAGCCGGGGGCATCGAACACCAGTTCGGCAATGCCATCTTCCAGCCAGTCTACGTACAGGGTGTCGCCTTTGTAGAGCATGTCGGTCTCCTGAATCCAGCAATTGGATCTGGTCATACCAGATGAAACGGAGTGTGGAATTTATGTTAATAAAATGCAAATTAGTCATTAAGAAATTGCTGCGCTGATCACGGTCGGTGGAAATCACGCAGCCGGAGTGAGGTGTGCTAAGATGCGATGACTTGAGGTCAAAAAAACGAAAGGAAGAATGATGGACTCACTGGCTTCGCTTTATAAAAATCATATCGTTACCCTACAGGAACGTACCCGCGATGTACTGGCCCGCTTCAAGCTGGATGCCCTGCTGATCCACTCCGGCGAGCTGATGAATACTTTTCTTGATGACCACGCTTATCCCTTCAAGGTTAACCCGCAGTTTAAAGCCTGGGTGCCTGTCACGCAGGTTCCAAATTGCTGGCTGCTGGTGGATGGCGTGAACAAGCCGAAACTGTGGTTCTACCTGCCGGTCGATTACTGGCACAACGTGGAGCCGCTGCCGACCTCATTCTGGACCGAAGAAATTGACGTGATTGCGCTGCCAAAAGCAGACGGCATTGGCAGCCAGTTGCCAGCGGCGCGTGGGAACATCGGCTACATTGGTCCGGTTCCTGAGCGTGCGCTGGGTCTGGATATTCCGGCAGATAAACTCAACCCGAAAGGCGTGCTGGATTACCTGCACTACTATCGCGCCTACAAGACCGACTACGAACTTTACTGCATGCGTGAAGCGCAAAAAACGGCGGTGAATGGCCACCGTGCGGCGCACGAAGCGTTCCAGTCCGGTATGAGCGAGTTCGATATCAATCAGGCCTACCTGACGGCGACCGGCCACCGCGATACCGACGTGCCGTACAGCAACATCGTGGCGCTGAATGAACATGCCTCGGTTCTGCACTACACCAAACTGGATCATCAGGTTCCGGCTGAGATGCGCAGCTTCCTGCTGGACGCGGGGGCTGAGTACAATGGCTATGCGGCAGACCTGACCCGTACCTGGGCGGCGAATGCGGATACTGATTTTGCGCAATTGATCAAAGACGTGAACGACGAACAGCTGGCGCTGATTGGCACCATGAAGGCCGGAACCAGCTATGTGGATTATCACATCCAGTTCCATCAGCGCATCGCTAAACTGCTGCGTAAGCATCAGATTGTCAAAGACATGAGCGAAGAGGCGATGGTTGAGAACGATTTGACCGGGCCATTTATGCCGCACGGTATCGGCCACCCGCTGGGTTTACAGGTTCATGACGTCGCGGGCTTTATGCAGGATGATACCGGTACGCACCTGGCGGCACCGTCTAAATATCCTTATCTGCGCTGCACCCGCGTTCTGGCGCCGCGTATGGTATTGACCATCGAGCCGGGTATCTACTTTATTGAATCCCTGCTGGCGCCGTGGCGCGAAGGGCAGTTCAGCAAGCACTTCAACTGGGAGAAAATTGAAGCGCTGAAGCCGTATGGCGGCATTCGTATCGAAGATAACGTGGTTATTCACGAGAACAGCATCGAGAACATGACGCGAGATCTGAAGCTGGCCTGATGGAAAGCTGGCTGATACCGGCCGAGCCGGTCACCTTTGTTGAGGAAATCAAGAAAAGCCGCTTTATCACGCTGTTGGCGCATACTGACGGCGTGGAGGCGGCGAAGGCGTTCGTCGAGTCCGTCCGCGCGCAGCACCCCGATGCCCGCCATCACTGTGTGGCGTGGGTCGCAGGGCCGCCAGACGACTCACAGCAGCTCGGGTTTTCTGACGACGGTGAACCGGCGGGTACGGCCGGAAAACCGATGCTATCCCAGTTGATGGGCAGCGGCGTGGGTGAAATCACCGCCGTCGTGGTCCGCTACTACGGGGGCATTTTGTTAGGCACCGGAGGGCTGGTTAAAGCCTACGGAGGGGGTGTCCAGCAGGCGCTTAATCTGCTGATAACAACCCGCAAAACGCCACTTACGGAATATACTTTGTTATGCGATTACGCCCAGCTATCGGGTATCGAAGCACTGCTTAAACAGTTTAACGGCGTCATCGCACACAGTGATTATCAGGCAATGGTGCAATTACGCGTGGCGCTTCCTCAGGCGGAACTGGCTGCTTTTTCAGCAAAACTCGCTGATTTTAGTCGCGGTTCATTGCAATTACTGCCGATTGAAGAATAATCCCCACCTCACAATTTTGAATTCCTAAGGAAGCGGCAGAGATGCATTTTCGTGCCATTACCCGAATCGTTGGATTGCTGGTCATACTTTTCTCCGGGACAATGATCATTCCCGGACTGGTGGCGCTTATCTACCGGGACGGCGCGGGGCGTGCATTTACGCAAACCTTTTTTGTCGCGCTGACGATTGGCTCCCTGCTGTGGTGGCCAAACCGCCGTGAGAAAGGTGAACTGAAATCCCGGGAGGGTTTTCTGATCGTGGTCCTGTTCTGGACGGTACTGGGAAGCGTGGGTGCGCTGCCGTTTATCTTCTCTGAACAACCGAATCTCACCGTCACGGATGCGTTTTTTGAATCGTTCTCCGGATTAACGACCACCGGGGCCACCACGCTTGTGGGGCTGGATTCACTCCCGCATGCAATTCTCTTTTACCGGCAGATGCTCCAGTGGTTCGGCGGTATGGGGATCATCGTGCTGGCGGTGGCTATCCTGCCGATTCTGGGCGTCGGGGGGATGCAGCTTTACCGGGCTGAAATGCCCGGCCCGTTGAAAGATAACAAGATGCGCCCGCGTATTGCGGAGACGGCGAAAACCCTTTGGCTTATTTATGTCCTGCTGACGGTGGCCTGCGCGCTGGCGCTGTGGTTTGCCGGGATGCCTGCGTTTGATGCCATCGGGCACAGCTTTGCCACTATCGCTATCGGCGGGTTCTCCACCCACGATGCCAGCGTTGGGTACTTCGACAGCCCGACGATCAATACCATCATTGCCATCTTTTTGCTGATCTCAGGCTGTAACTACGGTCTACACTTCTCGTTGCTTAGCGGCCGGAGCCTGAAGGTGTACTGGCGCGACCCGGAATTCCGGATGTTTATTGGCGTCCAGTTGACCCTGGTGATCATCTGTACCCTGGTACTGTGGTTCCACGATGTCTATAACTCGGCGGTCACGACCCTGAACCAGGCCTTCTTCCAGGTGGTATCGATGGCGACAACCGCCGGTTTCACCACGGACAGTATTGCGCGTTGGCCGCTGTTCCTGCCGGTGCTGCTGTTGTGCTCTGCGTTTATCGGCGGCTGTGCCGGGTCGACGGGCGGCGGCCTGAAGGTGATCCGTATTCTGCTGCTGTTCAAGCAGGGGAACCGTGAACTTAAACGTCTCGTCCACCCGAATGCGGTTTACAGCATCAAGCTGGGCAATCGTGCACTGCCGGAGCGTATCCTCGAAGCGGTGTGGGGATTCTTCTCCGCTTATGCGCTGGTCTTTATTGTCAGTATGCTGGCGATTATCGCCACGGGCGTGGATGATTTCTCTGCCTTCGCCTCTGTGGTGGCAACGTTAAACAACCTGGGGCCGGGGCTGGGTGTCGTGGCGGATAATTTCGCCAGTATGAACCCGGTGGCAAAGTGGATCTTAATCGCCAATATGCTGTTTGGTCGTCTTGAGGTCTTTACGCTGCTGGTGCTGTTTACCCCAACATTCTGGCGTGAGTAAGGAGACATTGGTGAAAACGTTAATTCTATTCTCAACGCGTGATGGGCAAACGCGTGAGATTGCTTCATATCTGGCTTCTGAACTCAAAGAGCTGGGCATTTATTCTGATGTGGTGAACCTGAATCGCACTGAACAGCTTGCCTGGCAGGATTACGACCGTGTGGTCATTGGCGCTTCAATTCGTTACGGTCATTTCCATCCGGCGCTGGATCGCTTTGTGAAAAAGCATACGGCGGAGCTCGCTAAGCTGCCCGGCGCGTTTTACTCGGTCAACCTGGTTGCCCGTAAAGCAGAGAAGCGTACACCGCAGACTAACAGCTATACGCGCAAGTTTTTGCTGAGCTCGCCATGGCAGCCCGATATCTGTTCTGTCTTTGCGGGCGCGCTGCGTTACCCGCGTTACCGCTGGTATGACCGCTTTATGATCCGCCTGATCATGAAGATGACGGGCGGGGAAACGGATACGCGTAAAGAAGTGGTTTATACCGACTGGGATCAAGTGGCCAGTTTTGCCCGTGAAATTGCACGTTTAACGGACGATTCGCGGGTTAAATAAGCGATGAGTTTGAAAAGTGAGCGAACGAAAAGTTTTTTGTATTTAGTGCTTGTCACTTCAGAAGAACTCCCTATAATGCGCCTCCACTGACACGGAACAACGGCACGCAAGCCGCCGGGTCAGCAGAGAAAAGCAAAACAAACGCTTGACTCTGAAGCGGGAAAGCGTAATATGCACACCCCGCGCCGCAGCGAAAACGTAGCGGCACTGCTCTTTAACAATTTATCAGACAATCTGTGTGGGCACTCAAAGTGACATGGATTCTTAAC
>NZ_JBMKJI010000027.1:0-71358 GCF_049237025.1 Enterobacter cloacae complex sp. SYL001
AGTTGGCGGGTCAATGTCTTACCGAACAACAAACGTTAATACCAACCTTGTTTCCATGTCGTTTCCAAAAGCTTCTGTCGGTTGTAACGGTATTGACGTTTTTCTTGGGTCCTTCAGCATGATCAACGGGGACCAGCTTGTGCAGGTGGCCCGTGGTATTGCCCAGGGTGCGGCTATCTATGCTTTTAACGTTGCTGTTTCAGCTATTTGTGCTGACTGTGCTGCAACGATTAATGACATCCAAAACAAACTGCAAGCGCTAAATAAATTTGCGAAAGATTCATGCAATGCAACTTACTCTTTCCTTTCTGAAAACGTGGGTACGCCAAGCCAGTTCGCTAACTCAGTTAGCTCTGGACCAGCCTCAATTCTGGGATCGATTAATGGTCTTATTCCTGATTTTGGCTCATCGATGACAAAGTCACCTGAAGCTGTCACTTCTCAGGTTAAAGCAAAGGATCCCGAAGAGTTCGCTGAAAAATTCAGTGGTAACCTCTTCTATATGTCGTTCATGGATATTGATAAGGGAACGATGAACATCGGAGGGGTAACGGAGTTATCCGGTTATAAACTGGCAGAACAACTTATGTCTCTCGTAGGTACTGTCATTATCAACTGGGATAGCAAAGGCGAAAAAGCGGGAATGGAAGTCCGCCCGTCTACCATGACTGTCACGGATTACATCATGGGGCCACCAGCTGGCGGATCAATTAAAATGCTCAAGTGTTCTCCGGCACCAGATCCATCATCCCCACGAAAGGCTCAGTGCCTTGTCATGTCAGAAGTTAATGACGGTGGTTTTAAGGGATTGAAGGATACCATTTCTGATCTTCTTTTAAACGTACAGAAAAAAATCATCAACGACGTTCGTGTTTCAGATGATGAATTACGCATTATCTCCTATATCGGCATCCCGACCATTATCGACTCTTTGCAAACATTCGAAGCACCGGAAGGGTACGCATACATTCAGGACATCAGCACTATTGCTGCGACGAGCCTCGTAATCAACATGTTGCGCCAGGTTGAGGCCAAAATTTCAACCATGAGCATACCGAGTGAGTCGCTGTCGGGTAAAAGGGATGATCTCAACCGATTAACAGACAATCTCTCAAAACAGGTTAAAGCCGCCTATGAGCTATCGCACAGCCAGGTCGGTACCAGCTCGGACGTCATTTCAACCTGGGATAACCGTCGCCTGCAACGGAAGGCTTTCACTGAAAGTATTCGTGGCACACGTAACTGAGGTCTGACATGGATTACAACATATATACCCTGGGTGATATTGATTTTGTCTGGTCGGCTTTTACCGGTATTGCCCTGATCTTTTCTCAATATACTGGTGTAAAAGAGTTCCTGACCACGGCCGCCGTTGTAGCAGGTGTGAGCCTATTCTATAAAACGTGGCTATGGCTTCAGGCTCCGACCAAAAATGAATTACCGTTTTTCTCCTGGTTTTTGGGGTTGATCCTTTTCATGATGGCAATGGTTCGAGTGGATGTAACTATTGAATCTGTAAAGTCGGGAGAGGTCAGAAACGTCGACGGAATTCCAATTTTTATTGCTGCGATGGCAACCGTCACCACTAACTTAAGCCAGGGTTTGCTGAAGGATTATAAAACAGCGTTTGATCCGCTTTCTCCGGTGGACCTGTCTGCAACAACTCTGGACGATGACATCACCCTCGGTCCGATGATCCGATTCGTGAAGTTTTTGCAATGGGGCGGCGATAGCCAGGGCTACTGTTCCGCATTTCCTGAACCGGCCAGCGGGCTAGGGCCAATGAACGTATGTGCTACCGTTCAGTCTCTTGCATACAACTGCCTGAAGGCTACCCAAAACTCAAGCGCAAATATTGCCGGTAAAGAAACTATTTTTAACGATATTTTCTCAGCTAATCTGGCAGATAGCATGGACCGGATTAATCAGGCGATGAAAGGCGCACTGAAGAATGCCTCTGCCAGTATTGTTGGCGCTAACGGTTCAAAATCTGGTACGTGTGATGAGGTCTGGTCAACTGTGAAACAGGTTACCAGTACAGCTGAAGCTCGCCAGACTATTTCCCTTATAGGACAGACAAACGGCATCCTTACTCCAGACGAAGCAAATGGTGCACCTACCGGCGCAAGCTTTACTGATGTTATGGCGTCAGCAAATGGTATGTACGGTAAGGCTATTGGTTCGTATGACGCCACCCTGAACCTGTTCATTATGAATGAGCTCAGAAATGGCGCAAGCAAATATAAGACCCCACTCGGTCTGGCTTCCGATATGCAGTTGTTTGAGGCTTCTCTGAAGCGAACCAACACAATGGCTTCACAGGGCCAGTTGTGGTTACAACTGTCGGGAGCAGCAATCGCATTCCTTGAAATGTTTGCTTATATGGTTGCTCCATTTGCTTTGCTTATGCTGCTGGCGTTAGGTGGTAATGGTGTTGCCGCTGCGGCGAAATATTTGCAACTTATCCTCTTCGTGAATATGTGGCCGCTTACGGCAGTAATGGTCAACGCGTATGTGAAGAAAGTCGCGACGGCCGACTTGGATACCTGGAGCACCCTCAACAGCCAGAATAATGCCGTCACGTGGATGGGACTCCCAGGGCTTGCGGAAACATACAGTTCATACCTGTCTGTTGCTTCCGCCCTCTATGCTCTGATTCCGGTACTCACATTATTCCTGATGACACAGTCGATTCACCCGATGATGAATGCGGTTAAGGGAGTGACCCCCGATGCGCCGGTGGATACTGGTCATGTAACGCCCAAAGTATGGGATGGCCCTAACAGCGGTAAATCTTCATTTGGTGACGTGACACGAACCGCCTTAACCAGTACCGGTCAGGGATACAGCGATGGCGGCGCAGTTGATTCAAGTAATTTCCGTCTTGGAATGTGGAATGCTGGTTCAAGTATCGCTAACAGCCAGGGACAAGGATCAGCTGTAACCTCATCAGTTATGAGTGCGGCAAGTAATTCATTCCAGGCTGGTTACAGTCAGATGAGCGAAATTGGAAGGTCAGGACAGTCGAGCCAGCAGTTCTCAACCAACCTGCAAACAATGAAGCAGATCTCGGATAAGATTGGTGCCTCTGTAGCAGAAGGTATTGCAACGAAACATGGGGTGAGTGCGTCTCAGATGGCCAGCATTGCTTCAAATGTTATTCTCAACGCTGGGCTTAATGGAGGTGTTGGAACTGGCAATGGAGCCGGGCTGAAAGCGGCTGTAGCAGGGCAATTGAGTAGCGGTGCATCTAAGACCAATACAGGCAGTGACTCGCTTTCAAATGACCTTTCAAAAGCAATCACGAATCAGCTTAGCCAGGATTCTGCGTTAACTGACCAGTTCAGTAAAGCGGCGTCTCAGGTAAGCAGCGATCAGATATCCAATACTAATGCGTTTAAAGAAGCATCGTCGAAAATGAACCAGGCGACACAGACGATGGCGCAAAATATTTCTACATCGGTTTCGACTAACGCAAGCTCCAATAGTGGAATGAGCCTTGATTCTAAACAAAGCATTAACCTGGACAGGTTCTCCGATTCTATTCGCAACAAAAACTTCAGTGATGATGATGTAAGGAATTTTGCTCGTAAGAATGGGCTGGATGAGAATGCGTTTATGGAGAAATTCAACTCCTATAACGATACCTTCAAGGCCAGTAATCAGCTTGGATCGCAGCTTCAACGTACTGACGCGCTTGTGGCTGCAACCCGAGATTTCAGTGAGCAAAAAATTGCGATTGATACCGCCCGGGGAGAGACGGCCGAAAGTAATAAACAGGATCTCCGTGAAACCTCCAGCCTGCTTAAAAGTCTGGTTTCCGACTTCGGTGGTAATGCACAGCAGCTGCTACCTATCACCAATCAGCTCGACAGAATTTCAGGTGACGGGTCAGGAATTAATACTATCACTCAGGCACAGGATAGAACTCCTGACAGCGTAAATACGTCTGGCGTGATGAGTGCGTCACGCGTAGGGGAACTGGGTGGAAGTGTAGATTCGCAGGCTAAACTCGGTCTTTCCTCCAACGCTCAGGACGCGACACAGCATGTCCCTGGAAAAAGTGAAGCTGGCTTTACTCCGTATAACCTTGATAACGCGGGCAAAGGCGATATTCAGGGAATACATAACAACAACGTGGGCCGCACTTATTCTGATGAAGAAAGGAATGTGCTTAATTCTCTCGAAAAGAATGGACCTGTACTGAATAATCAGGGTGTAGAGAAAGTCGTCAATTCGGGTCAGGATGTCAGAAATGCAGAAGGCACATTTAACGATCTGGAAAAGGTTGGAGGTCGGGTGGTTGGTGATGGAATGGATCAACGAGCCACTGCTTTGAACAGTATGTATCAGAGCGGGCAAGTTCGTGGCTTATCTAATAACACTGATAACTACTTTAGTCGTGTTGCCAACAACCCGAACTTAAGCCGGGACGATAAGCGAGCTGAATTGGCACAGCAAGCTGTCTTTACCTATGGTGCCAGCACCATGGCTACCGGTGCCGAAAGAGAGCAGCTCAAAGCGGATACCCAGAAGATCCTTAATGAACTGGGTAACTATAACGTTAACTGGAGTATGAATGACGTTAAGAGCATCCATAGCAGTTTCAACACTCATAACAGAGCTGATGGTTCACTTGAGTCAGTCGTACGGGCAAACCTGGGAGAAGGTGGGTCGGGCGGTGGTCTCGTTGGTAACCGCACTCAGACCGTCACAGATCGCTTGGTTGGGGAAAAGATAGAGGCCAACACTGAGCGGGGCGCGATTTCTGGTGCGCTACTCGGGGGCCAGCAATTTGTTTCGGATACGCTAACCAGCGTTGGGGCGAAACCGGTAAATGAGATGCTTACGGGAGCGGGCATCCTTCAAACCCAGACATCGATAGCAAATGATGCCTCTAACCCTGCAAATATGCCTGATTCTCTCCAGGGTAAAGTCCTTAATCACATGCAGATGTCTGATGGCGTCGCAGCTGTAAGTGACCGGTATCAGAGTATTAGCAGCGACGGCGTTTCGACTTATGCGAATGCAGCGCAGAACTCTGAAAGGGCTATCCGGCAGCAATTGACGGATGACCCACGCTTTGGGCCTCAGAAAGCAGATGAATTCATTCAGTACATGAAGTCAGAGCTGAGCAACACAAATGAGCCTTACCAGTCACGTGTCGATAAAGCGGATCAGTGGCTTAATGAAAATAAAAAATAAGGGAGGTTGAATATAACCTCCTGAAATGACTATCAATAGATTGTAAATTACTGCTAAACAATTAAGGCCGCAAAGTATGTGTTTGCGGCCTTTTTTTCAGAAGTACCGCTCTTGCGGAACATTCAACTGACGGTTTGAATCAGTGAAGACAAAAATCTATCAAACTCTGTATGAGATTCAATAACATAATCAGTAGATGCTTTGTCTCTTATCTGAAAGCAGTCGTCTGCAAAACTATAAGCGAAAAGTGACATGCCATCTTCTCCGATTAACACCTTATCAGTGAGATTTGGGTCAACGTAGATTTCATTGTCTCGTGCTTCAAAGTTGCGTATGTAAATATTTGACCACAATAGATTTTCGTTCTCTGCCTGAACAAGGTTATAAAACGTAAGTCCGTTGTACTCAAAACCATCCATAGCATTAAACACTTGGGCATAATCAAGCCTGGTTTTAATGAGTTTCTGTATATCTATATAGGCGCTCTTTTTGTGATCTGCCCACTCCACTGGAGGCGGATTGCAGATTAAGTCTTTCAAGACTTCCGGGGCTACCGGGCTGGCTAAAGGGTAGTGATCTGCAACCATCAACCTCTTTAAGCTGCTGAGTAGTTGAGTTAAATCTTTCATGAGCGCCTCTTACTTTCCTACCGGGTAGATAACACCGTTCGGCGATGGCCATAGAACTTTGGTGCTTGAATTATACGGTAGATCCTTCGTAATGATGGATTGTGCTTTCGACAGTGCTGAATGGTATGGTGAATTCTGAATAAGTACCAGGTTGTCTATAGCGTTTGTGCCACCATCATCAAGAGGGATCTTGTGGTGAACCTGCCACCCAGAGGGGACCTTGCCTGTTGCAAGTTTCATCAAATCGTTAGGTTCAAACGTAGCCAGGGCATCTGGGTGGTCTGAAAGTGATTTAAGGAAGTTAGGGCGTACAGTATTGTTGAATTGTCCACGGAGAGCTAAATATTCAGCTCTGTCTCGGCGCATGTAGTTCAATTCGCTAACATTCATATCATCGAGCAAAACGTGTGCTTTTTTGTACTTGCCGAGATAACTTGTCAATTCATCCGCAGACCTTGGATTTCGGATAACCAGAAGTGAAGCCGCTGCAACCAGCATACCTGAAGTTGTTTCGTTCAATACCTGGTCATAGCCTTCAACAGCTTCGCCGCCAAGTTGTTCAGCCGTATGTCGAAATCCCTCCACATTTCCATTATAAAGCCCGCCAGCTGCGAGAAGACGACCAGCCGCTTTGGAATTAATGGTTTTTGTTGATTGGGCGTGCTGTGCTGGTGTCGTTGATCGAACGTAATACCCCGGGCGTTTCAACTGACGAGAGATGATATCGCGCAGACGGGTAAAGAGGGACAGGGGCAGGTCATTGCGTAGGTTGCCATTTGATATAACCCCCGGCCCGGCATTGCCGGTTATGTCTTTTCTAAGCAGAACGATCTTACCGTATCTGATGTCGTCAAGCGTATCGCGGTAAGCGAGCCAGGGGCGTTGATGGTGGAACTGGTGATACCGGCTGACAAACTGTGTATATCCCTGCGGTAAATTCCATTCCTGAATAATCCGGTTTGGCAGGGCGGTATCTTCGAGGTCATGTACCGCCGTGGCCGGATGTATGATGTGGGGAATATCCTCAAGGTATATGTCATCCAGTGACTTAGCCTGACAGTGATGCAGCATAATGTCCCTTTCTTGTCGAATTCATATGAGACATTATTGCGTATGGTATAAAACAATCAATCCTAAAGTGGATGGGCGTACGAGATCAGCAGTGACAGGGTAAAAGGAAAGTTACTTTGTTCATCAGCGTCCCATGAGCTGATGGTACCTTGCGTTAAGAGCTGCAAGGTCAGATTCGGTGAGGCCCGTGTAATAATCGGTTTTGTGCAAATGCGGATAACCGGCCGGAAATAATGATTCGTCGTCATCAAGGCAGATAAATGCTTTAACTCGATGTGAAAAGACAAAGTCCTCACACTCGGCAGCCCGCACACCAGTCTGTCCGTGTTTTAAATATACCGAACCGGTTGCACCTATGATTTTGTCTCTATAAGGCACCCGGAACAGAGATTTCAGATAACTTGTATTAGCGCACTCACGCCATGAGCTGGAGATAACAATCACCATGGCAGGGCAGTTATCCAGCAATTTCTCTAACAGTGGCATTCGCTCAAAGGTTTCATTTTTACACCTGTGGCAAACCCCATCGAAATCTAAGAAAAGCACGACATGCGAATCAGGGAGAGGGGCCCATAAACCAGCTGTTGTTTCTTCATGAACACATACTTCTTCATGATGAGGGTTTTTCTGGATCAAGAAAGAAGAGAGAATCTTAAATAAATTTCTTGCAGAAGAAGACAATATATTACTCCTGAGTCAGTGTGAAATATTTGTGGTGGTTTACCCAAGCCACTCGATGATCTTCTGTAATATCGGGTTGTATTTATTTAACAACAGGAGTCGGGTTTTGCTCCGGGACATTTTTAGCTATATGGCCATTGTATCGAGGAGGTTGCTGGGTCCATTGATAAAGCTCACCCATCCCGTTACGCTGCTGGATCCGGCGATTGTACTTTACCATGAAGTTAAATATGTACTTTGCACGTACCTTTGGGGTTTTGCTGTTGTAATCTGCAATCCCTTCAAACACATTGCCCTTGCGATCAACAATTTTTCTATAGAGCCACCATGTTCCAACCCAGAAACTTGCGCAAGCATCGTAAGCCAGAACCCGCCACGTTACCGTCGGGAAATGCTTTTTTATTTCAGGTAGATTGGATGAGTTGATCTGCATTGGGCCAATATCATAAGTGCCGTTAGTATTCCTGCTGAAAGTACCAACCTTACCGCCTTCATTGTCAAACAACGTAAAAACCAGTTCAGCATCAATTCCGAAGTAGCGGGCGGCATCCGTAATGCACTGAGTGTAAATCTCATCAGGAACGGGAATAGGTTTCACATCATCTGCTGGTGGTGTAAACACAACGATTTCTCCACTGAATCTACGTTTTATCTATTCTCCCATATATCTATCGACTTTCTTTCGGCTTTACCCGTTGATTTAAGCGTTTAAGCAAAATTCTGGAATTTTGGGGCGTGATAATATTAGTGCTCGATTTAAGGAGCGGAAATGAAAAAAATTATTAAGGCATCGGTATTACTTCTTTCATTAAGTACCGCCTTCACGATGAATGCCGAGCCGGTTAATACAATGGTACTGCCAGATGCAGCCCGGGATAAGCTCAAAGCCATTGGGCTTTCAATCGAGCACGTCGAACCCTCGCCAGTAAAAGATATTTTTACGGTGATTTCCAGGGAGGGGGTAAGTTACGTGAGCAAAGACGGAGATTACATTTTTACCGGAAGCTTATTCCACGTGAAAGGTAAAGATGTGGTAAACACCACTGAGCAGGCCATTTTAATGGGCGTCCGGGAATTCGCATCCAAAACAAAATCCATCGACTACAAATCACCAAACGAAAAATACCGGCTTGCTATCTTTACCGATATAACCTGTGGATACTGCCAAAAACTGCATCATGATCTGAAGTCTTATCTTGATGCCGGTATTTCGATTAAGTTTCTTGCATTCCCACGTGCAGGACTGAACTCGGTAGTAGCCGGGAACATGGCCAAAATCTGGTGTTCAGCAAAGCCAAACGAAGCTCTGGATGCAGCGATGAATCCGGTTTCAACTATCCCGGAAGGACGTCCTGATGAGGCTTGCTTAAACATTATCAAATCGCATTTCCAGGTGGCCTCAACAATCCCGCTGCAAGGTACTCCTACCATGGTGACACTAAGCGGCAAACCGCAGTTATTTACGGGGTGGCTGAGCCCGGAAAACCTGGTGACCCAAATGGGCGCTGCGCAAAAGTAACTTTTCCGACTGTAAGAGGTGTGTATGAAATCTACTTTACTGAGTACGTTAATGCTGGTTGCTGTAGGTGTACAGCCCGTTTTCGCTGCACAATGTCAGTACGGAGCCTGTGGAACGGAAAACGATCCCGGAATCGGATTTCTGATGTCATCGGTACAAATGGATAAAGGTGAACATCTAAAGGAACTCTCTGGTGTTGCGACCACAGGTGACACCATCTCTAAAAAGATGGAAAGCTACCTGGGAAATAAAAAGCTCAAGGTAAACACCGACAGTACCCGCAAGGGGCCGGGTAATACCACCATCAGGCCTACAGATGAGCTCGCCCCAACGAGGCAACTAAAAGTTATCCGGCCCGAACTGGTAAAAAATCCCGATTCGCAGCTCGTGGTAGCTTTCAATGAGCGCCTGGCCTGATTTATTGACTGAGAGCGTCCAGAAGGAAAAAAGATGTCGATACTCAGTAGCTTCGTCATCAGAGCAACGGGGATACCTGACAAAAAGTATCTCCGGGATCCCGTAATAAAACGTTGTTATAAACGTCTGAGTCGTAGGGTGCCTGCTCTAATGACGGGGTGGCTTCTGTGCATTCTGGGTTCAGGGTATGTCAGTATGGCACTGGAACAGCCTGATAGCACTGTATTACTCAGTCTGCTGCTGTTGTATGTTATGTCAGGCATTTTACTGATGCAGTTCCAGTATATGTATTCAGAGCGAAGCATAGGCTACAAGTTCTACCTGGAAGTGCTTATGAATGCAGCTGCCAGTACTCAACATAAAGAACAGTTACAGTATCTGTTCATTAATAAGCCCAATTCCATCACGATGGGCGATCTTTACCGACTTTATGATTTTAATGGGGGAGGGCGATAGCCACGTTAATGTGCGTGTCCAAAAGTCACTTTTGAACATTCTCTTCCCGCCGTCTGCTTTCAGTTCCAGGGGATCACTGCAACATAATTTCCGGAACGCAGCGGCGCATCAAATTTATCAGTAAAGGCGTCGATCATTGCTGAATAAGCAATGCTGTCTGACGGCACAGGTGCATTGCTTTGCATACTCACTTTCAGAACCTGCTTTGCTCCTTTCGCTGACGGGTATACCTCGACATCCAGCTGTCGCATATAGTGCATCTGCGACATCGTCTCAGTGCCTATTACCCCATCGACTGGCTTGTAGTCATAGTCAGTATGCAATTCGCCATGCTTGTCAGTTCTCGTTGTCTTTTTATCTACAACGTAGCCTGTCACCCCAGTAAGAAGCTGCTCGCTATACTGCATGTTCTCCTGTGAGCTGCTGATTCGGAACCTGAGCACATAATCTGGCTGGTGAGTGGAAATAATGACTCCTTTTTTTGCTAATCCATCAGCAAAACGGCCTGAAAACATTCTGGACTGAATACTTTCGTCCGGAGGGACTATCTGAAACCTTTTATTTGTAACAGGACGAGGCATTAGATCGTACGCATCTACCTGGTTTGCGAAATGATATCCGCATCCACTCAAAAGCATTGCGGTTGTGAGTATAAAGCCCTGCCTAATCATCCTTTAATCTCCAAAAAGCATTGTTTCACGAATAATTCCGATTTACCGGGCCAGTATAATCCATCGCAGGTTAATAACTAACAGGCTGAAAAGCATAAAGGTAGCTATGTCTAAAGAATTTTATTTAAAACCGATGGCCACGATTTTAATTTCTGCGGTTATTGCTACCGCTGCCTCGGCGTTAATCACGGCAACTTATTTTAAACCGAAGGTGCTCAGTGAGGAAGAAATTGGCAAAATTGCCGCTACTTACCTGGTAAAAAATCCCCATTATTTAGTGGAAGCAGGTAAGGCGCTGGAAAATCAGAACGTGAGTGCCTCAGTGGAACGAATAATTCCATATGCGCCAGCTCTGCTGGATACCAAGGAGACGCCAAACATCGGCCCTGATGACGCCGACGTCGCGGTAATCGAGTTCTTCGACTATCAGTGTATTTACTGCATGCGGGTTACACCTGTTGTTGAATCGGTAATGAATCAGAGCAAAGATGTAAAATTCTTCTTTAAAGAATTCCCGATTTTTGCCGGTTCAAAACCTGTATCTGCCATGGGGGCCGCTACGGGTCTGCACGTCTATCAGAATTTCGGTGCTGAAGCCTATCGTAAGTACCACAACAACCTGATGGCTGTGGCTCATACCTTCATGACCTCTCAACGCAAATTCGAACTCACTGACTTTAATACTGTGGTGGAAAAGTCAGGGTTTAACAGCACGTTTTCTGACAGGGAAAAAAACCGGTATGAAAACGTGATCTCCGGCAATATGCAGCTGGGCGAAGCGCTCGGGATCACCGGCACACCCGGTTTCATCATTATGAATATGAAAAAGCCGAATGCGGCGACTACCACATTTATCCCCGGGGCTATGGACGCAGCAACTTTGCAGGGCGCAATCGAAAAAGCTCGCGGGGCCTAAAGTTACTTTCACATTTGATGAGTACGGCCATGCCGGTCATGGCCGCTACGCTTTTACAACGAGTAATTCATCCCAGCGGGTCGTATATCTCGGTGATAGCATGGCCTGCTTCATACGAAAATCCTGTTGAATGCCTTCCCCCAGTAAAAACAGAGCTCCGCGCTTTTCTTTATTGAACCGGTCCATAACTTTCATCAGTGCCTGACTGCCAGGCCTGGCCGGGCGAGTATCAAACAGGCTGAGTTGCTCTGTGCCGTCAGTCATAGCGGAGAGCATTACCCCTGCTTTCGCATACGCTATCCCGGGTCTGTAAATGCGGTTCAGGATGGTCATGGCTGCATCAACCAGATCGCGGGTGTCCTGTGTAGCGGTAAGCGGCTCGATACCACAATTGCTGTAGCGGTTTTCACCTTGCGCATAATTGCTACTCTGAATGAAGACTGTGATTTGACGGGTCCACGAGCCATCCTTGCGCAGCTGCTCTGCCGCCCGGGCGGTAAAAAATGAAACTGCCTCATGTAGCTTGCCTATCTCATTAAGGCGCTGACCAAAACTTCTGGAAACGATAATCTGTTGCCTGACAGGAGGAGACTCGTGCAGCCGGAAACATGGTTCGCCATGCAGTTCCCGCCAGGTACGCTCGATTTCAACGCCAAAGCTTTTACGTAAAAAGCGAACGTCGCTATTATAAAAATCACCGGCAGTGATGATCCCGAAAGCCGACAGGCGTTCACTAATCTTTCGACCAATACCCCATATTTCTCTGGTACTGATCAGGCTCAGGAGCTTCCTGATCCTGGCCTGATCAGTCAAAACTACAACCCCGCCTGTAGCTGCCCATCGTTTGCTCGCATAGGTGCATAATTTAGCGAGGGTTTTGGTGCTTGAACAACCCACACCACAGGTAAGGGACAGATTATGAAGAAGTGTACTTCTGATCAACCGGCCGTAATCTTCATAATCTATTATCTTGTTCATGTTTTTCAATAACATGAAATTTTCATCTATGCTATATCGACTCGATTGAGGCGCGAAGCTTTCCAGCGTTTCATGGAAGCGATTTGAGTAGTCTTCATACAAAGTAAAGTTAGAGCTCCGGACTTCGATCCGGTGTTGCTGAATCAAATCCCTGCACTTAAAAATTGGGGTCCCACGCTTAATACCAACGCTTTTAGCCAGTTTATTCATTGCAATGACGGACGAATCGTTATTGCTGGCTATGATGAGCGGCTTTTTTGACAGCTTGGGATCCATCGCACACTCAAATGCCGCATAGGCTCCGTTAATATCAACGTGCATGTACATGGCTGAACTGATTCAGTGCAAAGGTGACGACGCCCCATATCTCAAGGGATTCAGGATTTACACGTATCGGCTTATAGGCTGGATTAGAAGGCATCAAAAGCAGCTCAGGATACGTGTGTAAGATCTTTACCGTAAACTCTCCATCCACCAGCGCAACGACGATAGAGCCGTGTCGTGCTGTTAAAGACCGATCCACAACCAGTATTGCTCCATCATTGATACCGGCATTGATCATACTGAGGCCCGCCGCCCTGACAAAGAAGGTTGAGGGGCGGTTGCGGACTACATATTCATGCAAATTTAATTCATTATCTTCATGCCCGGCGCACGGACTCATCACTCCACAGCTTAGTAAATCACTGAAAAAAGGTGCCATTTCGTAAGGCTTGTTGCTAATGTGCTCAAGGATAACAGACATAGCTACACTCGAATTCTTGTACTGTATGTATAAACAGTATTGCGAGTTGAAGAGAAAAGATCAAATCTCTCCGGTAACGCTATCAAGCCTGACGAAAAATTAAGCTTTATCATAAACATCAAAAACCATCTTTTACCGATAATGGCGAGCTGGCCTACGAAGAAGGTATACAAGCTAGGATGAAAGGATTCTGATGCTCCTCCCACCAAATTTTTTATCTCCTGAAGACCAGGCTGAGTACGATGCTTATATGGCAAGGTTCAGCGAGGTAAATCACTATTATGAGCATTGCACTGTCCCCGTGATTGACTGGTTTTTTAAACAAGCAACCGAGGCGCTGCATCATGGTCTATGGTTACCGGCCTGTACGAGCTTTCTGAATGGGATCGAAACATCACTCAGGGTTACGCTGAAGTTGAAATCAACTGTTAACGTTCAGCAGTCAGTTCCTGTACTGGTGGACTTAGATGGTACGTCAGTAATGAGTAACGCTTTAATGCGAAAGGCTAAGCAGGAAGGGATGCCGATAGAATTACTGTCATTTCCAGCCGAGAAGAATATGTTGGCAAAGATAGACGCTGGTAAAAAACCTGAAGCAGATATCGTCAGGCTTAGAAATAGTCTATGCCATGGCAACATTCTGGAGTTCATTATGAGTGTTAAAGTCGGTTCTCCAGATCCCATACGAATTTTTACTCCTGGTAACTGCTGTGGTTTAGCGCTTTTACTTTCGGCCTTATCGAAGAAATGGACGGTAGGCTTGCATCAATACTGGATCGACAACAATCTGACGTCCTGCTGAAACCTCATAAATCATGCCTACTAAAGTCACGTGCAAAAAAACGTTGTAGCATGATATGTTTAAAGTCAAAACAGTGGGTTCTATGTTTTGACGGCAAACATGATATAACTAATACTTCATAAGTAGATATCAATAGTCATAATGGAGTGAACTATGAAATTAAAAAATATTCTGCTGTGTGCGATGATGTCAGTCGCTTTTGGCTCCTCTGCTAATACTACACATAAAGTTGAAAACGAACCTATCCCAAACATTATTCTTGATGGTAAGGTTGATGATATTTGTAAAGATGCAAGCATCCGAACTGAACTTAATCATGATAAAGCAAAGGAACTGGTAACCACCAACCTGAAGCAGGCATTACCATTAAATACGGTACCGGATAAGTTGGATGAAGTTGCAGAAGCCTTTGTAAACCGCGACAAAGGCGCTTCAGAAACAGCAGACCATTGCCTTGTTAATGTACGTAATAAATACTGGGAAATGTATCCCTCTGAAGATAAGTAGCATTTATTATTAAAGGCTTCACTTAAGAAGCCTTTTTTAACCCTTTGCGAAACCTGCTTTAAAAGCAATGCGCTATTCATATCTAAGAATCTATTTAATTAATGAATAATAGTGGACGGATTCATTTCTAGTGAATGCCGAAGTTGGTGTTTTTTGAGTTATTAGACGGTAAGTGCAATCTGGTATGATTCACCTAACATACGAATCTGGAAGGAAAGGTATATGGGTGACCTGGTCAGCAAAAATAACATTGACCGTTTAGAGCGATTTCATTCTTTGCTGGCGGGTCAGTACTGGACGTCCACTGACAGCATCCCTGAAGAGGGTATTGTGGCAGGGGATACGCTGCTCATTACGTCTTTGCGTTACGTTGAAGATAAGCTGCACACAGTGATTCTACGCGCCCATCCCCGCGTTTACGGTCAGACTGTAGCTATTGTCACTGAAGACAGCAGCGGCAACCGTAGGGAACGTGGCAAAGAAATGCGAGAGCATCGCTTCCTGGTTAAGGATTTTCTGTCCAGTTTTGTATTTGAACCCGACCATAAGGTAATCCGGGATGCTGAACTCAGACAAGCTCAGGAAGAAGTGAATAGCCTACAGGCATCGCTTACAGCCCTCGTGAGCGATGCTCAGGGGCTCCGTGACCTTGCGATTGAGCAATTAGGTACAGATGACCGTGAAAACCCTGTGACGGGCCTTAGCGTTGCGTTAGTGCCCCCACAAGAGCAGCAGGCGGTAACCTCACTGGCGATTGGATCAGTTCAAAATGCTCTGTCCTCTGGTATTTCAGATACCCGCATTGAACAAATCAGAGAAGCGGCCTTAAAAGAAGGGCAGATCAGCACAGCCATCAGCAAAATCATCACACAACGAACGCAGGCAATCGCTAATGCCAGCAAAAGAATGCTGCCCTATTTCGAGGAAGTTGCAGCGGCAAGTCTGGCCACTACAGAAGAAGCCATGGAATATGTGAAGAAAATCCACGATGGCGTTGGCAGTCTGGAACTGTATACCGGCAAAGACGTTGAGGTAGTGAATATCGTGAAGGGTGAATCCGCTCCATCACACCTCCCGCTCCAGGTCGTTCAGGCAAAGCTGATGGTGGATGAAGAGCTGGCCGTATGGTGCGATCTCGATAGCTGGTTCGACTTCTCTGATATGGAAAAATTTCATGAAACTTTACGAACCAGCCCCGGGCTGGTGGAGCAGATTTTTCCGTCCGAACGTTCCATCGTATGTATGGCCACAACACGACGTTATATCGATTACCGCGATCCCTGGGAAAATCATGTCCGCAATGACAGGAACCGGGTTGTATTCCTTCTGGTCCGGGACGGTCAAAATATTCATCAGGTTTACTCTTCGGTAGAAAGCCATCTTGGGGCTTCGCAGCTATTCCCTTCCGCCAGCGAACAGGAAGCACATTTCCAGGGGATTGATGGCAGCACCATAAAGTTTGAGGACGTCAGTTATACCGACCGACTGAAGCAGCATGATCTTATGGCACTTCACTACCGTCGTTTCCTGATCCTTATCTGCGGCCTCGATCACCGGCTCAAACTATTTGGTGATTTCTATGATACCAATACCCCTTACAGTTTTCTGAGCCTTGAGTTCCAGGAACGGTACTTCCAATTTCTGCACGACAAAGACGGTTCTGGCCTTTTGGGTATGGCTGAGACACGGCCGTCTCTGCAAAGTTATCTTGAACAGGCAAACTCATGCCTTCAGTCCGGATCCCGGGTAATGTGCAACTGGGATTCGTTGATGAACCCAGTGACAGCACCAGGAGCAGTTCAGGAAGACAACAGCTACTCTGGCTATAAATGGCTTGGGAGAACCCATAAAAACTATGAGCCGGTTATTGCATTCCGTCAGGGAGACGATATCTGTGTCAACGCAACAGTAAACAGATACTCAACGGATCGAGATTTCAATTGTAAGGTGAATTTGTCTTTATTTAAGGAGTCCAGCAGGAATGATGCTGAACTGGGTTTCCTGTGCATGGATACCATTAAAGCGGAGGAGCTCGAATGGTACATTCACAGACGTAAATTCAGGTCTAATCACCTGTTTTACATTCGCTTCTTCAAGATGGCTTTAAATTATATTCGTGCCGAGCGTGAGGCAGAAGAACCTTACCGGCAGATGCTGAGCCAGGCTCTGGCCGATGGAAATATTGGCCAGCCTAATCTGAGATCAGAGTTGATAGATCGATGCATTGTAGCCTGGCGAGCTGATAACAGGGGGGCGACGCTGGAAGCTGCCATGAGTACAGAGAAGGGCTCCAAAGAGCTCCTGAACCAGCTCTATATGCTCGCTGATGTGGGGCTCAAACATCTTCCCGGGGTTCGTAATTTTATTAGCAGCAAAGGCTATGAGCTGGTCAGGTTATCGGTAAATGCTTCAGGGAAACTTGTTGCATATGCCGCACCAGCAAATTTTGAATGCGACAACCGGATGGAAGGGCATGCCTGGGTTCATCGAATGGTACTTGCTACATCCCGAAATGTCTTAAACGTCACTCATCAACGTTTTGCGAAAATGAAACACTTCTTACCAGCTGAAAACACCCTGTTCGAAGATGAACAGCTGGTGGCCACATGGTCGGGCAAAAAGACTGCTTTCAAAAGCTTCGAAGAGAAGCAGCGTTATTTTGATACATGCTCCCGTGGCGCTCAGGCTCTTAAGCAGTTTTTAAAGCTGAACGATCCGGTGATTTACACCAATCTGCTTGGCCAGTGGATTGAGGCCTATGAAAGTATCAATGAAACCAGTGAGTACGTACAGCAAGTAAGCCTAATGGCTCCTGTTGCGGTCAAGAGCGAAAAAGGTAAAGCCAGCCTCATCTATATTGGCACTAAAGACCTGGCCGACTGGTTTTATCAGAAAGCGCCGACACCCGAGTTGCAGGCGCTGTTCCTTGAGGAATACCTGTCCAAATTTGAAAATAAAGAGGTCAATAAAGAAAAGCTACTTTCACGCAGAAATACCGCTCTGTCTCTCAGTTTTTACACCATGGACAACGGGGAAGTACCAGATGAAATCCTCGTCACCAAATCAGTTGATAATGCCAGACGGTGGTATTCAGGAATGTTCACAAGCATGCCAACGATGTTAAATGACCAGTGGTCCTGCCATGTTGCGCATTTTTCCCGTAACGGAAAACTCTATTTGACGCCTGATCTGGTCACTGATGAAGGGGAACCTGGTTTTGATGAAATACTCGGGTATCCGCGCCCGGAGGGGCTGGTACCGGTAACCGTGTGTGAGTTTGAAATTGACCACTTTAACCGACGTGGCATTGATGCGAATGGTGATAAGGTGAATATTACACAGTGGGTCGATATTTATCAGGGTGAGCGTGAGGTTACGGAACTGCTGGGGCCTATTTCTGAAGAAGGGGTGAACATCAAAACCTACAGGATGGACACTCTTGAGCAGGCGATGAAAAACATCTCCCGGGGCTCGACGCGCCTCAGACCGTCAACGGAGAATAGCGAGTGGCAACAGCCAGCAGAAGGTGTGAGCCGCTATGTACTTCGGTCATGGTAAAACGCGGGGGCAGGTGCCATCAAAACATCAAACAAAAAGCCATTACAGGCTCAAAGACCCCTTATCGCTCAAATTTGAAAGAGATAAGGCTTTATGATGGCAACGAGGATTATCACCCATCTCGCCGGAGTAACTGGCATAAAAATTGTTTAATCTTTATGCCAGCGCTTCGGCATTTGCTGGCAAGGAGACAGTGTTGAAAGACCATATCGTACCCCCACGAAAAACTAGCGCGAGTTTATCTTATCAACTCAAACGTATTGGGCGCATGCTCCTTCTTTTACTGAGCTTGGCTTTTATAGTTTACGGATTCGTACTGGCTTTCCATCCGCCGCTAACAACCTGGCTACTTCAACCCGGTGGACACTTTGCCCCAGATGACCGATTCATACTGGTTAGTGTTAAGGTTCAGTTTACAACCGGAATAATGGGGCTAATTGTTTGGCGCTTATGGTAAAAGTGGCAAGCAATGATGGGAGAAGGATAACGTTGCTCAGCTCAATCCGGTTTACTGATTGCTTAAATAGAAGGCAGTCATGCCTACATCAGAAAGGAGAAGCATAGATGGTAGAAGCACGTTATCAAGGCAAGCCTGTTAGCAGTCTTCCTGAAGAAGCTTTTGCTGAAGGGTTATCGCGATCCGGTTTAAGCCCCGTTCTGCTACTGGCATCCCCGACCACAGTACCCGTTACCACGGATGAGCGCTGGTGGCTCGCAAAGGAAAACGTGTCAGGACATTACGGCAGGATTTTTTATGCTGCGGTGCGGGAGTTGGTCATAAGGTCGGATATCATCTCAGTAGTGAGAAGTATTGCAGATGAGAATTTCACGTCCGAACATATGGGGTACTTCGAGCGACTTACCTCTGATGAAAAAGAAGTCGTGTTTAGTGATTACCTGCGCACTCTCGCTGAAGGCGGTCTTACCTGCACTGAGAAGAATCTCGTCAAACTGACGCAAGATTTATACCCGATTGATGCAACTCCTGACAACATTAGAAAGCTATCCACGGACAGGGATGCACTGAACGAACTACACATCGATGGTATGGTACTTTTTATTACCGGCCCTGCGCTTTGATTATGGAGATAATACATGCGGTGTTATCCCTGTTAAGGGTTAAGGTAACATTCTTCTAGAATTACAGAAAAATAGAGGTCTAACATGATAGTAAATAAAAACAGGTTTATGCATAAAAACGGGAAAAGGTTTAAGTCCATCGGAAGGTATTTAAGATTTTGGCAAGCAGTAGCGTCCTCTGGTTTACCCATGGACATGGTAATACGGGAAAAACCATATCAACTTATGGTCGCTTTGATTGCTTTATATACGGCCATCCCTGTTGTTACAATAGTAATTTTATCTGGTCAGCAATCGCATAAGTTGGAACTAATTGCTGTGCATTTCAGTACAATTATCACGATGGTGTTTGTTTTGCGTCGAAAGATGGGGAAACGTTGGCTGGATTTATTTGAAGAAAAATTAGCCATTTATAAACCTAATGATAAACTCGCGCTTAGCGAATTACACGAAAGCATACGTGAGAAAAATGGGCTAGACTTGCAGGATTTACAAGATTGGTACTGGAAAGAGAAGATGACATATGAGTATCACAAAGAACGTAAAACAACTATAAGCTATCAAAAATTCAAGTAGCGTTTTAAAATGACAGGGGAGGGCTATTGTGATTTATTAAGTCGGCAAGGTTATTAGGTAGGGGTGTTCAATATGATAAATTCTTCGAGTGAGGTTATTTCAAGAGTTGTTCTGGGCCTTTGAGATAGCTAATTATCATTACAGACTTTATCGAAAGGTATGAATTATGAACATTACCGACAAAGAACTTAGCTCAAATACAGTGAGACAGTATGGATGGAACTTAGGAGAGTTCAATCACTCAACGCCTTTTACATCTCATTTTATTTATATCACCGACTATCATAAAGATAATACATGGATGATTTCACTTTCGCAGGAGGATTTTAATACAACCAAAATTTTAACATCGTTAAGTCTAGGGAAGGTGCGAACAAGTTCCTGATATGAGATCATCATATTCATCCGGAGCGCATCCCAGAGGGACATCATGAGCCATTAACTCACCTTCGCCGATAGTGAATTCAGCACTAAGCGCCGTCAGACCCGAAAAGAGATTTTCCTCTCCCGCATGGAGCAGATTCTGCCATGGCAGAATATGACCGCTGTCATCGAGCCGTTTTATCCCAAGGCGGGCAATGGCCGACGGCCCTATCCGCTGGAGACCATGCTGCGTATTCACTGCATGCAGCATTGGTACAACCTGAGCGACGGTGCCATGGAAGATGCCCTGTACGAAATCGCCTCCATGCGCCTGTTTGCCCGATTATCCCTGGATAGCGCCCTGCCGGATCGCACCACCATCATGAATTTCCGCCACCTGCTCGAGCAGCATCAACTGGCCCGTCAATTGTTCAAGACCATCAATCGCTGGCTGGCCGAAGCAGGCGTCATGATGACCCAAGGCACTTTGGTGGATGCCACCATCATTGAGGCACCCAGCTCTAGCAAGAACAAAGAGCAGCAACGCGATCCGGAGATGCATCAGACCAAGAAAGGCAATCAGTGGCACTTTGGCATGAAGGCCCACATTGGTGTCGATGCCAAGAGTGGCCTGACCCACAGCCTAGTCACCACCGCGGCCAACGAGCATGACCTCAATCAGCTGGGTAATCTGCTTCATGGAGAGGAGCAATTTGTCTCAGCCGATGCCGGCTACCAAGGAGCGCCACAGCGCGAGGAGCTGGCCGAGGTGGATGTGGACTGGCTGATCGCCGAGCGTCCCGGCAAGGTAAAAACCTTGAAGCAGCATCCGCGCAAGAACAAAACGGCCATCAACATCGAATACATGAAAGCCAGCATCCGTGCCAAGGTGGAGCACCCGTTTCGCATCATCAAGCGGCAGTTCGGCTTCGTGAAAGCCAGATACAAGGGGCTGCTGAAAAACGATAACCAACTGGCGATGTTATTCACCCTGGCCAACCTGTTTCGGGTGGACCAAATGATACGTCAGTGGGAGAGATCTCAGTAAAAACCGGAAATAACGCCAGAAATGGTGGAAAAAATAGCCTAAATAGGCTGATTCGATGTGTTTGCGGGAAAAAAATCGGCCCAGATCCGCGAAATTTTAATCAGCGAGTCAGCTTGGGAAGAAATGACCTGCTTATTCGCACCTTCCCTAGATGCCTGTGTATCCATGCTCGGAAAGATACTAAAAAAAATGTCTAACAAAAACGGTATCTCACAAACGGAAGAATCTGAATTCGCATTTCTTTTAACAAACTATATTAAACAGACTTTGACTTTTAGAGAATGGCAACGCAATGCTGACGGAAATCAACGACTGCACTTTCTTATTAATATCTACGGTGCAAAAGAAGACGGTGGCGAAGTGGTTTTAAGACCATTTATTGTAAATCCTGATGAATTAATGCTTACTCCAGCGGATGTCGTTGAATTTAATTCGCAGGTTATCAACGTTGATCGGCAGCGTCATCCTGAGTGGTTCCGTTAACTGGTCACAAGGGTTAAGAGCCTGAAAGGCTGCGATAGTGTATACGCAGCCTATTCTGTATAGCCGTCGCGTAATAATTGTTCTAAATGACTATCGACCGTTTCCTGATCACCAGGAATATATCGTGGCCATCCTGTTATATCGTTGACGCGTTTCACTATGTATGGATGAAACCCAAACTGCTCGGAAGTGATGTCAATATAATATTGCACTTCTTCGAAGTTCAATTCACACCAATAATGGCCAAAGCCACCACTCTCTGTAAATATACCGCCATCATCTGCACCGTTACCCCCACGAACAACAGCATCTAGACCTTTAGTTTTTGCTAAATAACATACAAGATAGCTTGCAAAAAGGCATGTGCCTTTCGTCTTCTTTGTGCCGCACTCCGTCAAAACTGAAAGTAGCTTTTCATGCGCCACTCGTGCAATGCCTGATACCAATTCCGGGGACATGTCTGCTCCAATGAAATTATTAGATCGACTTAAACAGGTAATATGTAATTAGGCATTACGATAAGTCGTGCCCTATTGGTTGGTACATCGTAAGAAAAGTAACTTTTCTAATCCCAGCCTGCACTCCGGGAATGCTTCTAACCTGAATAAATCACGGGGGCAGTGCTGGATACTTGTCAACTGTATTTGGATTCACAGGCTAACTATTTTTATACAGTTTAAGTGAATAAAACTTACTTAAAGCAGCGAACCACGCCGAAAGTGTAATGAGGAATACCGCCAATTCATCAGAACCATTTTTGATAGCACTGAGTAGAGCGATTAGTCCAAGGAACACCGAAAGAAAGACTAGTATTGCGGGTAAAAGTTTATACATGATAGACGTTCCTTTTAAAGGTTCAGATAGGTAGACCAACGCAGATAACGTCGGAATTGCCTGTTGTAAGATTACGCTCATTTAATTATTTTTATAACCTATGAATCCGCGTATAATTTCATTTGTAGTAATCTTCGTAATATATATCTGATAGACATTGATCTTTTTAATGTCTTGTTGACTCACAACACCATATAAGCAACTCTTAGATTGGTTTAACACAGCGCTTCCACTAACTCCATTTTGATAAAAAGCAGTCAAACCATCAGAACCAACTATTCCTTTATAATAGTAGGTTGAGTCGGGGGAAGCATACGTATTTGAAAGCGTATTATACATTCCCGATAGAACCCAAACAGACTCACCTGGAGCTAGAACATTATCACATACTGGAAGCTTCCAATTAGGTGGGGCTTTGACAATAGTATTTTTTTCTACTTTTAAAAGAGCGAGGTCCCGGTTCTTAGGATCATCAATATTGATAACTGTTGCTGGTTGGCTCCCATTCCTTGTTATTATACTTAGACTATAATCCTTGCTTGCATCAAGCCATAAATGTGAAGCTGTAAGAATATGTTGTTCATCGATCCAAGTACCTGAGCCGGAGATTGTCTTATTTCCAGACTTGATTTGAATTTTTACAGCTGAGTCCGAAAGCTCAAAATCATTGTGGTGCATACTTTGTTTATGAGGATTATCGGTGGAACAAGCAGAAATCAGTAAGGCTGAAAGAGCTAAAACCTTTCTATACATAGTCAGTTTCCTTCGAATAAGGCGAGTTTGGTTTCTAGAATATTTTATCCAGCGAGGAATTCTTCTAACGTGCTATCTTGGTACTGGGGATATATCTGCTTCATCATGCCAAAAGCAGCAACCGCTACGCTTTCTAAGTCGGAATAGAATTTAGGCTCCGTATTAAGATCATCACCATTCTTCAGAACGCCCTCGAAGCAGCTATAATCATTTCCGAACTCTTGAACAATAATCCAGCGCCCATCACGGAAACCTACGAGCATAACCGCTGAATTAGGATAGTCGCCAGCAGGCGTTAGCCAATCAAAGTGATAGTGCTTTATCGTATCATATTTCAGATGTACATTCATTATTCCTCCGTTGGCGATTACATTATTTGAGTTTTTTCATGGACTCTAAAGAAGCGAGGTAGGAATTATAGCGATCACCAAATTTTTCTTTCGCACGCTTAACGCGCATTTTCTCCGCGAGCTCAGTCTTGTTTTCTGCCTGGTAGGTCCTATTATTTTGCGTCTTTACTTCGGCCCCTGGGCCTGCTGCGTACGTTTTGTTTTTCTCGCTAATACACGCTCGGCATTTACTCTTGAGGCCAAACTTGCCCTTGAGCTCTTTTCCAAACTGTTCAAAGGGTTTAACTTGCTGACATGATTTGCATTTTTTAAAGCCCGGGGGGAGGTAGGTGTCAGCCATGAGCTGCTCCAGTAGGTATTGATTATAGGTGATTTTAACTTAAAGACGACGTCACTTTCAAATAAATCGACTACTTAACGCTGATCTTACATAATCCTGATTATGCGCACTTAAGTTGTTAGAACCATTTAGTAATGTCACTTTTTATCCAGATAGAAACGTCACCTTAGAGTAAGCTAAACTGAATGCAATTCTAAGGGGCTCAACGCATGTTGGTGACCATGTCAGATAAAGAGATCCACCGCCTACCGGTGATACAGGCAGTTTGTGAAAAGCGTCTACGCCGTCGTGATGCAGCATCACAGCTTGGCATTTCAGAACGTCAGGCGCAACGACTTATCAATCGTTACCGAGTTTCTGGTGCTGAAGGACTTGTCAGCCGCAAACGCGGCCAGCCCAGCAACCGCCGGTTGACCGAATCTCTCAAACTACGAGTACTCACGCTGATACGTGAAAACTACAGTGACTTTGGGCCCACACTGGCCGCAGAAAAACTCAGAGAGCGCCATAATATCCGGCTTTCAATCGAGACCGTCCGCAACTGGATGACGTCTGACGGACTCTGGGTCCCGCATGCTCGCCGTAAGTCACGGGTTTATCAACCCCGACATCGGCGTGATTGTCTGGGTGAACTTATCCAGATCGACGGCTCCCACCATGACTGGTTTGAAGGCCGTGCGCCAAAATGCTGCCTGCTGGTCTTTATCGATGATGCCACCGGGCGTCTGATGCATTTGCGGTTCAGCGAGTCAGAAACAGCCTTTGACTACATGCTGGCAACCCGGGAATACATCGAGCAGCATGGGAAGCCGGTATCGCTGTACAGTGACAAACACGCAATATTTCGCGTCAGTGGTCCGGAGAAACGCAATACCACCGTTACCCAGTTCGGACGTGTGCTTTATGACCTGGCAATCGAGCTTATTTGTGCCAACAGCTCTGAAGCTAAAGGCCGCGTGGAACGTGCGAATCAGACACTTCAGGATCGGCTGATCAAAGAAATGCGTCTGGAAGGTATAACCGGCATTGAGGCCGCAAATGCCTGGCTTGCCACTTTCATCGCTGACTTTAACAGCCGGTTTTCACGACCGGCTAAGTTCCCCAAAGATTTGCATCGTCCGGTGCAGGAAAGCCCCGATGAATTAAGAGACATCTTTGCCTGGCATGATGTTCGTACCGTGTCGAAATCACTGACCTTCCAGTACGATAAGATCCTTTATCTCATGGACACCACAGAAGAAAATAGCCGTCTTGCCGGTGAAAAAATTAAAGTACTGGATTATCCCGATGGCACCCTCGCCTTCCTCTATGGGCACCGGAGCCTTAAGTGCCAGGCATTTGATAAGCTGGCCTGTGTCGACCAGGGGCAGATTGTTGATAACAAACGTCTCGGGACTGTACTCCGACTGGCTCAGGTAAAACAGGATGAGCGGGAAAGCGAAGGCAAACGGGAACGAAGCAAAAAATCGCCCAGCCGTAAGGCTCAGGTGCGCATCCAGGAACAGCTCCGGGCTATCAATCCCGTTCTGGCAGACCCGAGCTTGTTTGTGGCAAGTTCAAAGCGATAGAATCGACCATCAGTGCTGCAAAGTACCGGAACAGTGAGTCCCCAAAAGGATACTTGAGATGATTAAATTCCCGACTACAAAGCGCGTTGATTTGTATAAAACTGCTGTCAGCTCTGAGCAATTACATCTAGATCTGGTTGCGGCTCAGGAGTTCATGTTCGATGCCTGGGAAAATGATGACCTGGAAGTTGTGCTGAAACTCATCAGAAAAGCTATCAAGAAATCCCCGCTCTGTGCTGACGCATACTCATTCTACTGCGAGATATCTCAAGAACCTCCTGAGTCAAAAATCGGGAAGCTGGAGACTGCTTTGTACGCAGCCAGCATTGCACTTGGCGAGGATTTTCAGGAGTTCGCAGGACGTTTCTGGGGATTTGTCGAAACACGTCCATATATGAGAGCAAAAGCAGCTTTGGCTGAGGCCTTATGGGAGTCTGGTAATTTTTATCCGGCTATGGCTCATAGCCGCGAAATGCTGAAGCTCAACCCGAACGATAACCAGGGGATTCGTCATTTATTAGCGAACTATTACCTTGAGCTTGAAATGGTGGATGATCTGGCCTTGCTACTGGACGATTATCCTGGGGATATGCGTTCGTTTTTTCAGTATACACGCGCCCTACTCGCCTACCGACAGTCATCCCCGGATGCCGATGATATCGCTAAAGCTGCGATTGATTCTAATAGACACATCCCCGGCTTGTTATCGAAGTGCAGATTACAGATCAAGTCTAACAGTGGATATATCACGTTAGGTGGAATGGATGAAGCCATTTATTATGTGAATCATAATATAAAGCCTTGGATTCGCACCTCTGGCGCAATTGATTGGATTGTAAATAATTCATTAAGTAAAATATAAGGATTTAGTTTTAATGTTTAATCTAATTATGGGCGGAGAACCTGACTATTTTGAACATTGGCCCATGTATGAACGGGTTAGTGGGAGTTGTGATTTTCCTATATCACGTATGTTAGAAGGCACCTCTGATGACATCCGGTTGAAGTTAACGCCTTTGAATGATAAAGCATTATCTTATATTGAGAAATTACCTACGCTTTTTATGTCAGAACTTTATTCCCGAGACAATGTTGAATACATTACTTTGCGACTTGGTGTAATTTCAAATCTACGAACAGTTAACAAAAATGTTGAGTTTGATTTCAGAATCACTCACTCACAAGATGATGTCGTAGTGATAAACAAAGAGTTATATCAAACAGCTTTAGAATTAGGTGCATATGGGCTGAAACGGACTCACTGGGGAATAAAAGCACGTGATTTAAATCAAACATTAGCACTTCTAAATATAACGACAAGAAGTACACCACTTCCTCCTACTGAAGCACTTCCTGATGAAGTTGATAACTACCCAATAATAGATAATGTTCAAAGTTTCATGGCGCGTGTTTTAGAACAAGATCATGAAGAAGATGCAGAAATATTTTATCGTGGACATTCTGATGTATCTTACGAGTTGGCTCCATCAGTTTTCAGGAAAAACAAAAAAGGTAACTTCAAGCATTTGCACAGTGAATCAAATTTAGTCCGTGAAGCCCTAACAGCAAGGCCAACTGAGTTTGTTGATGATAAAACAATGCTAGACAAGTTAGTAAGGATGCAACACTACGGACTACCAACTCGTTTGTTGGATATAACATCAAATCCACTAATCGCTCTGTATTTCGCTTGTTGCGACATTAGTAATAATGAAAATACAAATGAGGTTGATGGACATGTTATTATTTTCAAAACAAAAAGGGATCGTATAAAATTCTTTGACTCTGATACAGTAAGTTGCATATCAAATATATCAATGCTAAGTCAAACACTGAAAGATCAGCTGGATTGTAAAATGGACAAGGAGGCTTTCAATAAAACTGAAGCTTGTCAAAAACTCATACATTACATTAAAGATGAAAAACCTTATTTTAAAGATGTAATTATACCATCAGATTTGGAAAGGTTAATTTTCGTTAAAGGAAGAAATAATAATGAAAGGATGTCATCACAGTCAGGTGCATTCTTATTATTTGGGAATAATGCTGTTTATCCCGATTTAGTTTCAAACCCTGATGATGCTATGCAAGAGTTTAAAGTAGAAAAAATAGTGATCAGAAACAAAGCTAGAATACTTAAGGAACTCGCAAGGTTAAACATTACAGATGCGACAGTTTATCAAGGCATGGAAAGGACAATGAAACTAATTGCGGCCAAATTTTCCGCAGGAGATTGATCTTCATGTGGTTTTTTGACACACTAGCCTGTCGCTACTGGCATTGGTCCCTTGTATGCTAAGCATATGAACTCTGGTGTGTGTTGGACAGGAGCAATTAACCAGTCGTATAGTAAAATTTGAATGTAAAAATATAAAACAAGGAGTTGAGAATGAACCCCATTACTTTGAGTGAAATGAGTGATGAAGATGAAGAGGTAAAAATCATTTCTTCATATGAACCTCAAGATGATGAGATTGCGATCGTTTTTGATAGTTCAAAAATTACTGGAGGTAATGCACTGGATTTTTTCCAGTTCACCAAGCAATCACATTCTAATGTTAAAGTGTACGGAGATTCTAATGGTGTTTCGTACCTGCAATTAAACAGTATAACGTTAGCGTTAGGCACTTTCTTTGCCACATCAGTAATGATACCTTTTTTAGTAAATCTTGTTTCAAATTATATTCAGAAAAAAATTGATAACTTTGGAACTAGAGATATAGACGTTAAAGTCTCTATAATTAAAAAAAATAAATCAGGAAAACATGTGAAATACACTGTTTCTGGAAAAGTAGACGATGTTTTAAAAGTAATTAACAAAATCAAATAAAAATCTATATAGATATTATGAATATTCACGAAAAGTTAAAGCGTTGGATGTGTATTACTCAAGAAGATAGTGCTATTCTTGATTATCTTAATGCTGAGTTAAAAAAAGCTCAATCCTTGAGCTTGAATAATGAATCAAACAGATTGTTTTTATACAAAACAATTTTACTAGCCCATTTAAAATATATTCAAGTCATTAATTTACTTACAAGAGGTGATTTTTATGAAGCATGGGTAGAACTTGAAAGGATAGAAATAGATTTAATACATATTAAAGAAAATAATGAGTTTCTGCCTGAGGTTAATTTCTATGGTGTTAACTTCTTAGCGAGAATGGTATGTAATTGGCAGGCGTTATTCCCATATAAAATCTTCGGTAGTTCTCGTGAAATAATAAAAGAAGTGAAATGTTCAGTATGTAATACAACCCGTAGTTTTATTAATGATTGTGGTCATGTTAAAAATAAACTTTATAATGGAGTTCTTTGCTTTGATGAAGTGATCGATTTTGAATTAATTACTTATGACATAGTTAGTAATCCCGTTAACAAATGTAGTGTTTTTTTCTCCAATGATGGTGATCATTATAACTATTCAACTTTAATTAGTGTTGTCAAATACATACAATCCCCACATCAAATTTTCAATATTACGACCTGGAGATTTAAGGCGAAAGAACATGATGGAGTATTATCGCCAGAAAATATTTGTCCATGTGGAGATTCTTTAAAAAAATATGCAGATTGTTGTTTGCCACGTAATGGTATTTATAAAAAACATATAGATATTTGGTTTCCCTTCCCGTTGAATGTAGAACCTATTTAGAACCAGATATTCAATAACTAAAGATCCCGTTGACACAGATATTTCCATATTAAGATGTTTTCGTTATATTTTTATTCCAGTCTTTCATATTTAACTTTTGCTTTATTAATTGGTTGAGTGGGATAACGCAGCAGTCACATTAATATGATTACATAGGCTGAAAGTGCCCTTTCTATCTTGCACAAAGAGGTGACATTTTAAACTTGCTTTGACATAAGTTGTAGTAGCAAAGTTGTAATGTCCGATAATGGCTAAGTTAAGATGTCCGGCGTGTATAATCAAGTAAGGATTACCATGACGGCTCTCGCAGCGGAGTTTTTCACATTGGATGAAGTTAACCGACTCAAAATCATTCAGGATGTCATCGACCGGCGTCTGACAACACAAATGGCAGCTCAGCGGCTTGGTATCTCCGACCGTCAGTGCCGTCGTCTGCTTGCGCGTTATCGTGAAGATGGTCCGATTGGCATGACCAGCCGCCGTCGTGGTAAATCCAGTAACAACCAGTTGCCTCAGGGACTGGCCGCATACGCGCTGAACATTATTCGCGAACGCTATAACGATTTCGGTCCGACGCTGGCCTGTGAAAAACTGTCTGAGGTGCACGGTGTTCATCTTTCCAAAGAAACCGTCCGTAAGCTGATGACTCAGGCCAGTCTGTGGGTCCCACGTAAGCAACGTGCGCCAAAAATTCAGCAACCTCGTTACCGCCGTGCCTGTGCCGGTGAACTCATACAAATCGACGGCTGCGACCACCACTGGTTTGAAAATCGGGGACCTAAGTGTACGGCACTGGTTTACGTTGATGACGCAACCAGTCGTTTAATGCAGCTTCTTTTCGTGAAATCTGAGTCTACTTTCACCTATTTTGAAGCGACCCGGGGCTATATTGAAAAACATGGCAAACCGCTTGCGCTGTACAGCGACAAAGCCAGCGTATTCAGGATCAACAATAAAAATGCAACCGGCGGCGACGGCGATACCCAGTTTGGCCGTGCGATGCATGAACTGAACATTCAGACCATTTGTGCAGAAACCAGTGCTGCCAAAGGCCGCGTTGAACGGGCGCACCTGACGCTTCAGGACCGACTGGTCAAGGAGCTCAGGCTCCAGGGCATCAGTTCCATGGAAGCTGCGAACGCATTTGCCGAAGAGTTCATGAACGATTACAACCGTCGTTTCGCAAAAGCGCCTCGCCAGGCGTTTGATGTTCATCGGGAACTGGATGTCGATGACGATCTTGATATGGTATTTAACTGGCATGAAGCTCGTAAAGTGTCGAAATCACTCACAGTGCAATACGACAAAGTCCTTTATCTGATTGAAGACAGCGAATTCAGTCGTCGGGCGATTGGTAAATACATCGATGTCTGGCATTACCCGGATGGACATAAAGAGCTCCGGCTTAATGGCGTATCACTTCCCTACTCCACCTATGACAAGCTTTCTGAAATCGATCAGGGGGCCATTGTGGATAACAAACGTCTGGGGCGGGCCCTGGAAATGGCGCAGCTGGTCCAGGCCGAGCGGGATAATAACCGGTCGCAATCCGTACCATCCGGAGACGGCCCTTCTCGCAGGCGTAAAGCTCCCACGACGAAGAAATCCCAGCGTTCCCTGGATCAGGACGATATGTTCAATGCCCTGGTGAAACTTCAGTCACGCTCTGAAGAGATATTTGGGAAGAAACCGATTTAAAGCCCGGTAATCCATCCGGGCATGCCTGGCTGTCAGATTTTGGCCTGATTGACCCGTGCCGCGAGCTCCTGATGACTCTCTTTCCTTTCGCTGTAGCGGTCGGACAGGTAGGCTGTGTGCCCTTTCAGGAGTAACGTCATTTTGAACAACTCTTCGGTAACGTCGACAATCCTGTCATACCAGGGTGAGGGTTTCATGCGCCCTTCATCATCAAATTCCTGCCATGCCTTTGGCACTGACGACTGATTGGGGATGGTGAACATCCGCATCCAGCGGCCAAGTATCCGCATCTGATTGACCGTGTTAAACGACTGTGAACCACCACAAACCTGCATGACGGCCAGCGTTTTACCCTGGGAAGGACGAACAGCACCTTCACTCAGGGGTATCCAGTCAATCTGGGCCTTCATCACCGAGCTCATGGCGCCATGTCTTTCCGGAGAACTCCAGACCATTCCGTCACACCACCTGACCAGCTCGCGGAGTTCAAGCACTTTGGGGTGACTTTCGGGCGCATCATCGGGTAACGGCAGACCGGATGGGTTAAATATTTTCACCTCAGCCCCCATCTTTGCCAGCAACCGCCCGGCCTCTTCCGCTGCAAAACGACTGTAGGACCGCTCTCGTACTGAACCGTACAGGATGAGAATTCGCGGCATGGTTTCGTTGTTGCCCGTAAGTTTGCTGGCAAGCGCATCATCAAAATAAGCCGGTTCGATTGCTGGTAAGTCGGTCATAAAAAATCTCCATTTCATAAGCTATGCTTTAAAAGTTATCACATATGAAATACCATATGTATTGTTATTTTTTTACGAGGTTAAGCATGCTACAGCCTGTTCAGCTTTTTAAACTGCTCGCCGACGAGACCCGTTCAACTATCGTGATGCTTCTCAGGGAGTCCGGTGAAATGTGCGTCTGTGACATCTGTGCGGCAACCGCAGAGTCTCAGCCAAAAATTTCTCGCCATATGGCCCTTTTACGTGAAGCCGAGCTGGTCATCGACCGTCGCGAAGGAAAATGGGTGCATTACCGACTGTCGCCACACATGCCAGCATGGGCTGCGGGTATTATTGATACAGCCTGGAACTGTGAACGAGAAAACATACGCAACAAGCTCAGTAGCGTGGCATCTGTCTCCTGCTGATGGCGATATATATATCCGAATAAACAAATGTGAATGGAGTTTCTGATGTTACTGGCTGGTGCTATCTTTTTATTCACGCTCGTCCTGGTTATCTGGCAACCCAGAGGGCTGGGGATTGGCTGGAGTGCCTCACTGGGCGCAATTCTGGCATTGCTGACTGGCGTCGTTCATCTGGGGGATATTCCGGTGGTCTGGCAGATAGTGTGGAATGCGACCGCCACCTTTATCGCCGTGATCATCATCAGTCTTCTGCTCGACGAATCCGGCTTCTTTGAATGGGCCGCGCTGCACGTTGCCCGTTGGGGGAATGGCCGGGGGCGGCTGCTCTTCACCTGGATCGTCCTGCTTGGTGCGATGGTTGCGGCACTGTTTGCCAACGACGGTGCGGCACTGATCCTGACACCTATCGTTATCGCGATGCTGCTGGCGCTGGGATTCAGCCGGGGAGCAACCTTAGCGTTTATCATGGCCGCAGGGTTTATCGCTGACACGGCAAGCCTGCCACTGATTGTCTCAAACCTGGTGAATATCGTCTCGGCGGATTTCTTTAAGCTTGGTTTCTCAGAATATGCCGCCGTGATGGTCCCGGTTAACCTGGCCGCGATTGCGGCTACGCTGGTGATGCTGCATCTGTTTTTCCGTAAGGACATTCCCGCCGTTTACGACGTTTCTCTGTTGAAAGAACCGAAAGACGCTATACGTGATGTGAATACCTTTAAAACCGGCTGGCTGGTTCTGGTGTTGCTTCTGGTGGGATTCTTCGGACTGGAGCCGCTGGGCGTACCGGTCAGTTTGGTCGCAGCCGCTGGTGCATTGCTTCTGTTTGCTGTTGCGAAAAAAGGGCATGCCATTAACACCGGTAAGGTGCTGCGTGGTGCGCCCTGGCAAATCGTTATCTTCTCGCTGGGGATGTACCTGGTGGTCTACGGCTTACGAAATGCCGGTCTGACCCACTATCTCTCTTCCTTGCTGAATCAGCTGGCAGAGCAGGGATTGTGGGCGGCAACGCTGGGTACGGGCTTCCTGACGGCCTTCCTGTCATCAGTGATGAACAATATGCCGACCGTGCTGGTCGGGGCGCTGTCGATTGATGGCAGCACAGCGACCGGTGTTATCAAAGAAGCGATGATTTACGCCAACGTCATCGGCAGCGACCTGGGGCCAAAAATTACCCCTATCGGCAGTCTGGCAACGTTACTGTGGCTGCACGTTCTGTCGCAGAAAAATATCAAAATTACCTGGGGATATTACTTCCGGGTGGGCATTGTCATGACAATCCCCGTGCTGTTTGTCACGCTTGCAGCACTGGCGCTTCGTCTGTCTTTCACTTTGTAATGAGATACTGATATGAGCAACATTACCATTTATCACAACCCGGCCTGCGGCACGTCACGCAATACCCTTGAAATGATCCGCAACAGCGGTACAGAGCCGACCGTTATTCATTATCTTGAAACCCCACCATCACGAGCTGAGCTGGTAAAACTCATTGCGGATATGGGGATCACGGTACGAGCGCTGCTGCGTAAGAATGTCGAACCTTTTGAAGCGTTAGGGCTGGCGGAAGACCGCTTTACTGACGAGCAGTTAATCGATTTTATGTTGCAGCACCCTGTTCTGATCAATCGCCCTATCGTGGTAACGCCGCTGGGTACCCGGCTATGCCGCCCTTCTGAAGTCGTGCTGGATATTCTTCCCGATGCGCAGAAAAGCGCGTTCACGAAAGAGGACGGTGAGAAGGTAGTTGATGAAAAAGGTAACCGGCTGAACTAAACGTGTTCTTGTGACGAAGGGCGAGAGAACTCGCCCTTTTTTATTTAAGATAATCAGTGCTAACGGAGGATAAGAAGCGGTTGTTGCGTCTTTTGCAGCATTTCGGAGGTATGACTACCGATAAAGAACTGCCGCAACCTGGAATGACCGTAGGCCCCCATCACTATCAGATCGACAGCATTTTCCTCGGCGTAACGAATAAGCGCGTCCCCGACTGATTGCCCGGTAAGATGTGTTGTGCTGTTTTCTATATCCGCGTCACGTAAAATTTGCTGTGCGGTCAGCAGCTCTTCCTTCTTACCGTTTACCATGACAAGGTGGCACTCCAGCCCCCTGAGTAAGGGACTCATCGTCAGACGTTCCAGGTTACTCCTGCTTTCTTCACTGCCATCATAAGCCAGCATGACTCTGGAAGGCACTGAGTAGTTCTCCGGAACAACCAGTAGGGGTTTCTTTTGCAGACGAATAACGCTTTCCAGATGAGAGCCTACCGGATGCTGGCTACCCCGACGCCCCAGCACCATGAGACGAAGGTCGCTCAGCTCTGCCAGAACTTCATCCGGTGTACCGTGTTTTTGCATCAAAAGCACATCCGGGCTTCCCTGTTTTTGAAGCAGTTCAGCACAACTTTCCAGTATTGCTTTCCCCTGGGCCATCAGCAGGCGATTACGTTGCCCTTCAATTTCTACCAGCTCATCGGTCAGCAATTGCTGACTGTCTATGCCGAGAGTGCCGGTCAGGTCTGACACTACCGGGGTGCTGTCTTTTTCGATAACGTGCAACAGTGCTAGCTGTGATTGCAAAGTGCGGGCTGCCCACGCCGCATATTCACACACTGACCGCGTTGAAAGTGAACCGTCCACACAGGCTGTAACAGTATTATTCATAGTTTTCCCTCCAGTCTGTTAATGACCGCCCATCAGTTTTTCGACTTCTTCAGGTTTATCGTGAACACCAAACCGGTCAACGATGGTGCGGGTGGCTTCATTCATCCCACGTATTTCAACCCCGGCGCCCTCTCTACGGAACTTAATGACCACCTTATCCAGGGCGCTGACGGACGTGATGTCCCAGAAATGGGCATGTGAAACGTCTATCACCACATTCTCAATCGCTTCACGGAAATCAAAGTGGCTCGTAAAGCGGTCTGCTGATGCAAAGAATACCTGGCCGGTGACGGTATACGTCCGGCTCGTCCCCTCCAGAACTGAGGTTACACGCATGAACCGGGATACTTTAGTGGCAAAATTGAGCGAAGCAATCAGTACACCGGTCAGCACACCGAAGGCCAGATTATGTGTTGCCACCACAACCGCGACGGTGGCAAGCATGACCACGCTGGTTGAAAGGGGGTGTGTCCGCAGGTTGGCAATGGAGCGCCAGGAGAATGTCCCGATGGAAACCATAATCATCACCGCGACCAGCGCTGCCATCGGAATTTGGGAGACCCAGTTGCGCAGGAACACAATCAGGCAAAGCAGCACCACGCCCGCCGTGAGGGTTGAAAGTCGTCCGCGTCCACCGGATTTTACGTTGATAACAGATTGCCCAATCATCGCGCAGCCTGCCATTCCTCCGATAAAGGATGTGCAGATGTTCGCGATGCCCTGAGCTTTGCACTCCCTGTTTTTGTCGCTTGGCGTGTCGGTCATGTCATCCACGATAGTGGCGGTCATCATCGACTCAAGCAGGCCAACCACCGCAAGCCCCGCAGAATATGGCAGGATGATGAGCAGCGTCTGAAGATTTAAAGGCACGTCCGGGAGCAGGAAGACCGGCAGACTGTCGGGAAGTTTCCCCATATCCCCGACGGTTCGCACATCCAGATGCAGCCACATGGCAATCCCAGTCAGCACCACGATGCACACAAGCGGTGAAGGAATGGTTTTGTTGATATAAGGGAAGAGATAGATGATCCCCAGCCCTGCCGCAGTCATGGCATAAACATGCCATGTCACATTGGTCAGCTCAGGCAACTGGGCCATAAAAATCAGTATTGCCAGTGCATTAACAAACCCCGTGACCACTGAGCGTGAAACAAAACGCATCAGCCCGCCAAGCTTCAGATATCCGGCTATCAGCTGGAATACCCCGGTCAGTATGGAGGCAGCCAGTAAATACTGTAAGCCATGATCTTTCACCAGCGTCACCATCAGGAGAGCCATTGCACCGGTGGAGGACGAAATCATCGCCGGACGTCCGCCAAAGAAGGCCATAACGAGAGGAATACAGAACGCCGAGTAGAGGCCCACCTGGGGATCAACACCGGCGATAATGGAAAAGGCGATCGCTTCTGGAATGAGTGCGAGCGCGACAACAATACCGGCCAGAACGTCACCACGGACGTTACCCAGCCAGTCCTTACGCGTCGAGGACAGCAACATAGTAATTTCTCAGTTTTTAGATACAGTCAGCCCTGGAGGGCTACATTTTTACGTACGGTAAAGCACATCCGCAGACGGGATGTTATTGAGTGCGTGCTGAGGCTTGCTCAGTACGACAGAGGAAGGAAAAACTCAGGGTGGCGTAATACGCATAGCGGTTGTCAGATTCTCCATAGCGGATGTGTATATATTGTCGGCTCTGTTGTCAGGAAGAACTTACAGAACACGTCGCGTTTGAACATGAAACACTTCAAAGCAGCCCAATACTACAAATAAAGCGAATACGGGGTCAACCCAACAAGGTACTCAAACGAAGAGGTTAAGATGCGATTTTTATCCAGGAATTCAATATTATCAAAGGACATTTGAACTTTGCCCCACCCCGGACATCTCTACTTAGCTTTGACATAAGTTATTGATTCATATGTGGTTATTTTTTAACATTTACGTTTCACGTACTGATAGATTGCCTTTGAAGCCAACGCTGACCGTCATTCATCTTGATCAGGAATTTGGGCATCTTCTAAAAACACCTTTGTACGGTAATCATCTTTCCAGCCTAACCAAACTGAATCTTCACCACCGGAAGAAACAACTTTACGGTTTCCTGTGAGATTATCAGCCTGTTCTAAGCATATTGACTGCATATCAATGAGCAAATCAGCTTCTGCGACTTCCGTGCCGCCGATCGTTTCATAGCCGGAAATCAGAACAATTGCCTCAGGGTCTCTTTCGTTCAGCATGGCGATCAACTCTTTCACTTTCATTTTAAGATACCAGTAGTTTATTTGTGTGCATTGCTGATGGATTTTATAGTGCTGCCGACCTTTTTCAAGGTGCTTCCGTTGCTTCCAACGATCATGCTAACGACCTTGTTGTCTGACCTGGTATTGCCGTGGTCATCCTTTTAGAGAAATGCTCCAAAGATCAACATGGCGGCATAGGTTTTCCAGCTTGACCAATCAATCGTGGAACCAAGCAACAGATAGAATGCCAGGGCTACCAGCCCCAGCTTTACTACTAGCGCGATTATTATGGTGAAGATAGACTCATCGCGTTCGCCTTTAAGTATTTTATACCGCGTAATTAAACTGTCGTTTTTCATGTAGCATCCGTTATAGTTATTAAAGTCCTGCATTAGAAGTTGTTATTTGCCGAAGTTACCTTGTATGAGTTAACTGTGGATCCAAAAATACAAAATATAAGCTGTGCCAATTGAAAGGATTAGAAAAGCACAGTTACTAATAAAATCTACTAATGCTTGTAGCTTCTTTATTCTCACAATTGCTGGACCGTGTTCAGTAGAGGTACTACTCAGCCCTTTTGTTCTGGCACTCTCTGCTTTTCTGAAAAAATTGTAATGCAATCCTGACCGCAAGCAAAACCATGCCAAACCAGTCGTTATTACGATATTTATGTAGAAAGCATATTGAATCATTTGTTCAGTTTCGAAGCTTTCCATTGAAAACCCTTTGTTGAAATGTTGAATAAAATTATTTTTAGTAAATGTAAGCAATAAATAGAACGAATATTAATAGTGAAAGATGCAATGCCAACATCTGCTTATGATGCCTTATGAGGATTTCTTCCTTCGCATTCATTAAATCGTACATCTCATCAATATTTTTATTGCTGGTATATTCGAGACGTTCATCACGAAGTAATTTGAACTTTACCAATACGACAAGTGATTTAATAATAAAGCTCGTAAGCATAACAGTTATAGACAAAAATAAAAAATAGGCCAAATTCATATATCACTCCATGGAGATTAATAGAAAAATTTATAATAAGTAATCTCATAGAGCATTACTTGAATCTTCTTCCCATACTAAGGACTCACCGAGAAACTTAGTTAAAGATGATTTGGCATACTGTGGTTCGGAAAAAAAACGTGGGAACCAGCCGTCAAAGCTTTGGGTACCATTGTGACGATTTTCAGGCGAGACTGATAAGCGGTACCCGTCTTCGTAAGGTGAAATGCTAAATGTGTATCCATCATCTGTCTTTGAGATCAGCGTTTTGCATGTCATATGACTGTTTGCTCACAAAGTTACTTTTCTAAGATATCGAAAAGTGTGGATTAGATCATCATTCAGATAGTCTTTTCATCACAAACTTTCCTGCCCACATTATCACAATTATAAAGGTAATAAAACCGATCTGCTCCCAACGTAAATTGGTTTGCTGTTCGGAATCATCCAAATGAATTGCATAAATGTAACATCCGAAGGTAAGCGTGAGTGGAACAACAAGCATCCCTACCTTTTTAGTAATATTTCCAATAAACCACCAATAAAGAACCCAGGAAATAATAGAAGAATAAAAAATTGCTTCTGAAACTATCATATGTAACCTCTTGAATTAGTCGATGCTGTGGGTAAATAAACCCGGACCGTCAAATGATGCAATTGCAAAATATTTAGTAACCATGAATCCTTCGGTTATCTATTTCAGCCATGTATGCAGTAGGCTTTTTTAAGAGATAGATTGGTGAAACGACATTCGTTTTGACTTTATAAGCCAGAATGAAAACACCTGCGGAGCTTGCCATAAGTACCGCAAGAAGAATAGATACCGTTAACTCCTTTGGTGTTTGTATCACCGAAAGAAGAAACAATGCGCTTATGGCTGCAAAAATCGGTAATGACTCCAACTTATTGATAGTGTTTTATGTTCAGATAATGCCCGATGACTTTGTCATGCAGCTCCACCGATTTTGAGAACGACAGCGACTTCCGTCCCAGCCGTGCCAGGTGCTGCCTCAGATTCAGGTTATGCCGCTCAATTCGCTGCGTATATCGCTTGCTGATTACGTGCAGCTTTCCCTTCAGGCGGGATTCATACAGCGGCCAGCCATCCGTCATCCATATCACCACGTCAAAGGGTGACAGCAGGCTCATAAGACGCCCCAGCGTCGCCATAGTGCGTTCACCGAATACGTGCGCAACAACCGTCTTCCGGAGCCTGTCATACGCGTAAAACAGCCAGCGCTGGCGCGATTTAGCCCCGACGTATCCCCACTGTTCGTCCATTTCCGCGCAGACGATGACGTCACTGCCCGGCTGTATGCGCGAGGTTACCGACTGCGGCCTGAGTTTTTTAAATGGCGGAAAATCGTGTTGAGGCCAACGCCCATAATGCGGGCGGTTGCCCGGCATCCAACGCCATTCATGGCCATATCAATGATTTTCTGGTGCGTACCGGGTTGAGAAGCGGTGTAAGTGAACTGCAGTTGCCATGTTTTACGGCAGTGAGAGCAGAGATAGCGCTGATGTCCGGCAGTGCTTTTGCCGTTACGCACCACCCCGTCAGTAGCTGAACAGGAGGGACAGCTGATAGAAACAGAAGCCACTGGAGCACCTCAAAAACACCATCATACACTAAATCAGTAAGTTGGCAGCATCACCGAAAATGTTACGCATTGCGTTGTCTGCATTTGCAGTCGGGGCTAAAATTGCAGCACAAACAGAAAGAGACAAAAGTAACTTTTTGAAGTTGAAAACGGCATTACTGCGCATAAGTGCCTCCAAAACTGCCGCCAGCATTGAGATAATTGACCGGATCGGCCGTAGGCATGTCATAGCCTTCGAGTTTTTGGTCCATTATTTTTTGAAGTAGGAATGGGTCTGATTCCATTTCGGATTTATTAACGGTAATAACGCCATCATCGCCGATGGTATATTGCCTTTTAATATCTAGAGTTGACTGGAACGAAGCGTCATCGATCAGATTCATGCCCTTCGCGGCAAGTATAATAGTGTTCTTTAATTCATCAGCGGAGATCATGCCTTCACTAATGCGCTGAGCTGATGTCCCATCCTTTGAAACCAGGAAAATTGTAGGTACCTCTCGAATTTTAAATTGATCAATAATTTGTGCGTTGGGGATGTTAAAATCCTGAAAAAGGCCATTATGCAATGGCCTTCCATCCATACTGATTGGAAGAATATCTACCGAATAATAGTTCTGCATAAATTGAAGTATTTGGCTTTCTTCGTGGCAAAACTGGCAAGTACTCTGGAAAAAGAAAAATAAACCTGACTTAGTAAAGATATCTTTCATTACCGTTTGCTGATTTTTTTCAACAACAGTGCGGTGAGCATCCAGTGCCACCTTTTCCACTGGTTGCCTGCGTTTTTCAGACATCATCGGGTTTTTAAGAAAATAATCTTTTGATTTGTCAGAAAAACGCGTACTGATATCCAGCATTAACCTTTGCGCCGTGTAATAACGTGATAGATTTTCTGCGGTAGGGTTATCCATTGCCTGCGTTAACAGTCGAGGCATATTCTCTTTTAGCCATTTTGAATTTAAATCTACCATTTCCTCTTTTGAAGGCGAGCTAGCAGCACCGGTTGGTGGCAAAACCTCTTCTTCTTCAGCTTCGCTTTTTTTAGCAGGATCGTCATACCAGAAGAAACCCTTCTTATAAGCCTGGCCAGATACAAAGGGCGTATCTTTTATTAGGGGTTGCTCAGGGCTGGCGTGGGCACCAGTAATTACCAAAGACATAAGCAAAACCATCTTTGAAGGCGCTAATGCAATACGAGTCATAGACCGTTCTCCTTTTCTGATGCGGTTATGATGGCATACAAAAAAAAGGTTAGAGCTCGTATAGCATGGTCGTTTTTATGTTGAAAAGGACGGAAAAGGAGTGCTGACTAAGAAGATAGTCTCGGTGATGGAAAGATCATCCATCTTGCACGTTGTCAAAAATCCGGTGTAACAAAAACATGGTTTTATCGAATATCTAAAAGCAAATATTGCTTTGAAAACAGGTGTATTTAGAGCTGAAAAAAATCATCACAAGTAATGCTGTTTCTATATTTCAAAAAAGGAATAGCTAAGGATCAAAGAAGCGAACTTAGACAAGAATATAAAATATATTAATTGAAAGCGATTAAGAAGTCGTCATGCATAGAAGGTTTTGAGAACCTAAGTAGTTTTACGTTTTCAACAGAAAAAAAGGTGCACATTTTTGGAACGAAGAAAAACTGAATAAAGAAAAATCAAATTATATCTTTACTTGTCAAGAGTTGATATTTAAGTTGTAACTAATATTTGATTGTAAAGCAAACAACAGAATTTGACTTAAGTCAATATTTAGATTCAGACAAGGCAAGTTTCGCGATATCTTTTTTAAATTTAATCTAATTCTTCTTGAGAATACCTCTCTATGGCTGAAGCAGTTGAAGATAATCTGCAACGTGGACAATGAGCATCATTTGTCACTGGCACAATGTATGGGCGTTTACATTTTTCGCAGGCACCTAGTTCTTCAATTTCTTTCATAGAAGTAAGGATTTCTATTATTTTATTAACTTCCGGTGCGCATACAAAGTATCCCAGATTATGAAGGACACTCATTATTCGGTTGAAGTCAATTTGCCGAAAACTCGCTTCCGGATTTATTGGATCAAAACCAAAATAGTTAACTGCGACATCAATAACAGCAGAAAAGGCTCGGCGGTTATCTGTGCGTTTGCTCCAGCCCCGGATACCTTTTTTGAGTTTTGTTTTTGCACCAGGCTCAAAATCGATATTTTCAGCAACATGATTACCGTACAAAATTCGTATTGTATTTTTATTTGCCCCAAGCGACATAGTTCTTGCTGCTCGCAATAGAGCATTAGCTTTTGTTTGATCGACCTTTGCCATATCAATAATCCTTTAACATAACTTTATTTGTTAAAGTGTTGAACACATCCTGACGGTGACTGGTGAACATAGTGTCATAACGTAATAGTTCCATCAAATCATCACTAACTTTTCCTAACCGGATGTCAGCAGACAATTCATAAGCCCAGGCAAAAACTTTCGTTTTAAGTGAAACACTCTCTTCAATATGCCCTTGTGAGAAAGCAATTGTACGTGGGAAAAGAACGACATCGTTAATTGTTTTTAACGATGAATAACCAATGTCTTTAATAGCATCAGCTGTAGTTGGTTTTAAACCAAAGAAAATACTTACAAACTCTGGTGCGAGCATTGAGATAAAGAACACCTGCATAAAGTAGTCATTCTGTATATCAACACATTTAGAACGCAACTCATGAATCTTCTTGGGATTATAGATATCCACTGTACCATTCAGAAAAGTCACTTTTTCACCGGCATCGTAAATACCATAGTCAATATCATTTGTATCATATTCACGAATTACATTGGAATCACCGTCCAAGACCGCAGAAAAAAACCTCTCCCATGTAATTTCCTTTCCGAGTGTACGCGGAACCAAAAAACTACCTGGACGTGTTTCCACTTCAAAAGCTAAATCAGCGGCTGTACTAAATCCTTTCCCAAATAGGCGACGCTGGAGAAGAGGAGTCCCAGTTTGATATGCAGAAGATCCATGCACAGGCAATAACATTAAAAATGCACGGTAACTACGAATAAGCGAAATCTCAGTGCGGAAAAGTTTACCGAGTAAGCTACGAGTTAAATTATCAGATTCTGACATGTGCTGATTGTCCTTGCGCCATTACAATTGTTCAAATCTTCAACATGGATTTTTTGTTAGGTGTTCGGTAGGGTGAAAAGTAACTTTTAGTATTTTCTTAAGGCTTGAATAAGCCTTAAATCTATCCCTTCAACCACACCGCTTACTTGTAACACTTTTTAACCAAACTAACCAGAATTTTATCAAAAATTCCTGCGCATGCTAACGAAATGTGAAGCGATTAAAAAAAAACCTAAATCCAGCCCCTCCCAACGTTGGATTAGAATAACGACGTCTTTCACTGACCGTCATAAACTGACATTTTTACTTTTCATCAACCTCATGCTTACATAGGATCACTAAACAAAGAAAAGTGACCCTATGAATGCCTCACATAGGGTCACTTATGTTTGAAAAGTGACCCTATGTAATGTCGTCATAGGGTCACTTTTTATAAAAGTGTCACTTCGGACAAAGTTCCATAGGGTCATTTTTTTTGGAAAAGTGGCACTAGATATATGTATAACTTTAATAGAGCAATGCACATTATCAAAAGCAATAATCCACAATGGTCATTCTGTCAAAAGTAACTTTAGGGGGTAGCGATGGAAGTGAGGCTAAACTCGCTGTTACTGTTTCTGAAGGCCCCTCCCGAATGGGGGAAACAGCGAGTGCATTACATCTGTTCAATTCCCTCATCAAAGAGCATTCAAAAATCTTCTGTTCGTGAAAAAAAACGGAAATTTCCTCCGGTATAGTAATTTCACATCAGGAGGCGTCATGAGTAATTCAAATCTTATAAGTTCTATAGAGCTAACACGTAAAAATTTACGTGCTCAGATTGAAGGTTTGCGTGTTGAGGCTGAAGATCTCATTACAAAATACTGGATCAAGTGGAAGGAACGAAACCACCAAGAGATTAACCTTACCCGACATAGCAAAGTTCCAAAGAGGGAGTACCTGGGTTCTTACGCACCAAAAGTTGAGCTAATTGGTAATGCCAGAAAAGTAACGATCACTTGGCATCAGTTCAGCCCTTATAAAACAAGAGCGCCTAGCCACATGTCAAAACGGGTGCAACCAATGAAAAGTGGAAAATATTCTAAGAACTGTTTTGTAAACCATGCCAGCTGGGAATACGAAATGATTTCTGAAACGGAAGCATTGCTGGAGCCTTACAGAGAAATGCTTGAGCTCTATCATTCAGCATATATCGAACTTGGACGAAAAATCCGTCAATACTCAAAAACTAAGGTGGCACAATGAACGACGCAATTATCACGGACAATGAGCGTATTAACATTGAACCAAAAGATGTAATGGTAAAAGGTTCAAATAAAAAGCAAGGCGTAAACGCTCAAACTTCTACTCAACGTAGACCAGAGCACCAGGGTATGGCCAAAGTTATTATTAACCCCGGCACCCCAGACTTTAACCGGTTTTTAACTGCCAGAAATGGAGCAGTCATCAGAGGTTTTGATGATGTGAGTATCGCTATTTCCTCTCTCTTTAAAACGGTTGATGCAGTTAAACATCCTGACCTTGTTCAGGCTATTCAGGATTGGTTCAACGAGCTGCATGAAGAAAACAATAAGATGAAAGAAAATCTTGTTGCTTATATTAAGTCAATTGAGTTCGACAAGAATGACTCATTCATGTCATCAACTCAGTTTGTACCTTTCAGTTTTGAACCAGTACAACTCAACTTCAATAACCACAACACCATGAGGTTTTACAAGTACATCTTCGAGATGAACCAGCTCATGAACACAATGTATGAGTACAACTCATTGGGTTTACTGGCTGTAAGCGACTATCCGGTTATGTCTCACAACATTATAAAGAGTATTAATTTATATGTTGAGAATGTGAAAAAGACTCTGAATGTTTCTCGCCGTAAGGATGGGCCATACAGTCCAGCAGAGTTCATCACCAAAGTAATGCAATATAAAAGTGTGCAGGCATACATTGCAGCCGAACTGTCAGGCAAACGTCGATAAGGTATGATGATGAATTTCAGGGCGCTGTATTTATGTATTAAACGGATTTTGGGGATATTCTCATCTCAGGAGAATGATGCAACCTCTGTAATGATTGAGGATATATCAAGCCTCTCTCCTTTTGCGCAGATTCTAGGAGATCAGAAGTACACTGTTCCTGATCATCCAAATCCAGAAGTCCTGAAATTCATCGAGTATCCAACTCGTCCGACGGGCATACAGACATTTAATGAACAGTCAATCCTGTCTCTGTATCGGGAAAAGCTGCACTCAATTTCAATGATGTTAGCTATCAGCGATAGCGACATCAGGGACGATGCATATACATTTACTAATTTAGTTTTAAAGCCCTTGGTTGAATATGTTCGCTGGATACATCTTTTGCCAGCTTCCGAAAATCATCATCATAATGGTATTGGTGGGTTACTTTCTCACAGCCTGGAAGTGGCCATACTCTCTTTAAAAAATGCGCATCACTCAGAACTGAGACCAATCGGATATCAAGATGAAGAAGTAGTCCGTAGAAAAGTATATCTCTATGCTGCGTTTATCTGTGGTTTAGTCCATGATGCCGGAAAGGTTTACGATCTCGACATTGTAAGCCTGAATTTAGCTAGTCCGATCATTTGGACGCCAAGCTCACAAAGTCTTCTTGACTGGGCACGTGAAAATGACGTGGTTGAATACGAAATCCACTGGCGAAAGCGTATTCATAATCAACATAATATCTGGTCCAGCGTTTTCCTTGAGCGAATCCTAAACCCGGTATGTCTTGCATTTTTGGATCGGGTAAATAAAGAACGTGTTTATTCAAAAATGATCACCGCCCTAAACGTTTATACTGATGGGAATGACTTTTTGTCTAAATGCGTGAGGACCGCTGATTTCTATTCTACTGGTACAGACCTTAATGTTTTACGTGACCCTATCATGGGTCTGCGTTCTAATGATGCAGCAGCAAGGGCCATTAGTACCATCAAGCACAACTTTACCAGTATCAATATCAACAATTACAATGCTAAGCCTATGCACATCATTATCGTAAATGGTGAGGTATACCTTAACGAGAACGCATTCCTTGATTTTGTTCTCAATGATTTCGAATTACATAAATATAACTTCCCTCAGGGAGAGGCTGGTAAGACCGTATTGGTAGAATCCCTAGTTCAACGTGGTTACGTCGAGCCCTATGATGATGAGCGTGTCGTTCACTACTTCATTCCGGGTATCTATTCGGAAAACGAAATATCAAACATCTTTAGAAATGGGATAGGGAAACTAGAATTCTATAACCTTCTTAAGCTAAGGTGGATTGGTTTAATCTTTGATTCTTATAAAATCCCTGACTCAGTGCCGGGTCTTTTTAGCGTTAATGCCAATAAAGACTTTATTTACATTGACGAGCAAAAAACAGTTACTGAATACAGAAGACCAGTGCCCGGTCGGGACGTTATAACTAAAATTACTGATACTGTTGAGACGGCTGTTCTTAAGGTTAATGATTTAGGCCGCTCCTCTGCCTCTATTGATGTTGATATACATTCTAAGAAAAATGAAGGCTCATCCGACGATTTTGAGAAGAAAGCCGAAAGTGATAATGAAATTGATAATGACACGCAGATAGTTAAATCTGAGGGTGAGGAAGCAGCTGATCCTGTCATTCCTGATATAGAAGAAAGTGAAGATGAATCGGCAAAGGACACGGAATCCCATGTCCTGGTCAACCAACTTCATGAACTCCTTTTAAGCGCTCCACTTTCCAATGACTATATAGTGTGTGTTGATGCTGTCCCCTACCTCAACATAGATACCACTATGGCATTGCTGCCGGGATTAGATGAAAAAGCATTCAGTGAAGAGCCCTATTTCCAACTGACATTCAGAGAAGGCTCTCTCGATGGAATGTGGATAGTAAGGGACATTGACGATCTGCGTTTAGTCCAGCTCGGCGATAACTGCGCCGGGTTCCAGCTCACCTATCATGAGCCAAGAAGGCCAACAACTTTAAAGTCACTTTTCAATACTTCTATGTATCAGGCATTAGTGATTAATGATGAGTCTTCTGTTGAAAACTCTGCCCCACGTCCAAAGCAAACGCTTGAGCTGCCTCCCCCACGTGTAAATGCAGTCGAAGAACATTCTGGCGACGTGGAATATCATGGAACCGATAGTGCATCCGCGACTGGTCCGCTGAAAACTGAGGCTGTGGAATATGAACATTATCAACATCTTTTTGAGAAAGAAGATGAAGAGCATGAGATCATTGATTATACCGATTTCTCACAGCTTAGTGTTTCTCGGCCAGAAGTCGGTAGTTGTGCAACAAGCTCTTCGGTCCATAATGAAAAGCTTCTCTCCGAGCCGTCAGAATTACCAGAACTTAACCGAGAACAGAACGCTGATCCCCAGGGTACGAATGAACGCTCTATGGATGTTTCTGTAGGACAAGAAAACTCAGAACCAGATACTGAGGGTAACTGCCCACCACCAGCTGAAGTTGTGTATTCCCAGACCGAAGCAGCCGCAACCAGTGTGATGGCAAGTGAAGAGCCCGCCTTACCTCCTGTACTTGAAGAATCAAATGGAGAGCATGCGCCCACAGACGCTAAGGGGCATCATCTTTCGCCAGCACTGGCCAGACTGTTCGCCCCAACAGCACCGGTAGAAAAACAAAATCCCAAGCGCAACCGGAATAAATCATCGGACAAAGCAGAAGTACAAAAACCAGCATCACCTGTTTCTGGTCACAATCTGAACAGTAAAGTCTTTGCATCTACTGAATCAGACCAAAATGGTGAATTCTCGCTTATAAGCGAAGGTGACGTTACAGAGCTTGAATTTGTAGAAATTGCGTTAGTACTGCATCAAATTCTGTCCAAAATGGAGGTGGCGTTTAAAAGAAAGCGCAAAAACAGATTTATGGTAAGTACTCCTAATACTCTCTATCTGACCCAATCTTGCGTGGAAAAATTTGGGTCGCAGTTAGAGGCTCAAGATCTTTTCAATAAGCTTCCTCAGTACCTCGTTAATTCTGGTGCTGTGATCAATACAAAATGCCATGCATTTAACATGCCTACTTTGCTGGCCGCATCAGACCGGGCGAAAGTGGACATTGAACGAATTATCAATAACCTGAAAGAGGCTGGGAACCTATAATGTCAGATTCGAAGAGGACTAACCTCCATGCACAAGAGAATTTTTATCGGCCTATTCTTGAGTATCGTAGTGCCTCAATACTTTTGATTTGTTCGGTTTCTATGCTTTATATGGGACTTTCTTCAGACGGACTGGACATCGCCCCAATAGTTCTGTTCACCTCAATATTGCTTTTTTTGCTGTGCCTTTATCGTTGCAAAACAGCAGCGCCATTTTTGATGGCTCATTGGCGTGTATTCAAGCGACATTTCATGTTCGTTAGTCTTGATTCACTGCGTGTAATTAACAAAAGTAACTTTTTCTCCAATGAGCGAAAGTATCGTCAACTGGTTCAGGATTATCAAAATAAAAATAAGGATATACCCGAGCGAAAGTCCTATTTTTGTGATGGGTTTGAGTGGGGTCCGGAACATGCGGATCGGGCATATCAAATAGCTAACCTCTCCAGTGATAAACGTGAGATCGAGTTGCCATTCGTCTTCAACCCAATTAAGAGACATTTTGACGCAATGGCTCGTAAGATGGGCGGCAGCAATGCAATTTTTGCTGTGGAACGTAGGGAACCCATATTTGTAACTGAAGACAATTGGTTTGGTCATACTCTGATAACCGGAAACGTGGGTACCGGGAAAACGGTGCTACAGCGTTTACTAAGCATTAGCATGCTTCATCTTGGTCATGTTGTTGTTGTCATAGATCCAAAGAACGATGCAGAGTGGCGAGAATCTCTAATGGAAGAGGCTAAGACCCTCGGTCTTCCTTTCTATAAATTTCATCCTGGCCAGCCAGCATCTTCGGTCTGTATTGATGTCTGCAACACCTATACTAATGTTTCTGACCTAACATCTCGTCTTTTGAGCTTGGTGACAGTTCCCGGTGAGGTTAACCCATTCGTTCAGTATGCCAAGGCTCTCGTTTCCAATGTGATTTCCGGGCTTTCTTACATAGAGAAAAAGCCTTCTATTTATCTGATTCACAAGAACATGAAAAGCCACATGTCTATTGTGAATCTTACAGTCAAGGTAATGGAGTCATGTTACGCGAGATATTATGGTTACGATGTCTGGACCGAAAAAGTTAAGTACGTCGCTAACGATACCTTGCCGGTACGTTTCAAGCGTCTCGCTGAATGGTTTACGGCTCATTTCATGAATTACGAGGGGTCCGAACAAATAGACTGGTTAGATACTGTTTCCCAGCTTATTGATTACTCAATGTCCGACCCAGAGCATATGGCTAAAATGACCGCAGGTATTATGCCTGTTTTCGATATGCTCATTGAAAAACCTTTAAATGAGCTTTTATCTCCTAACCCGAACTCAGTATCATCAAGAGAAATTGTAACAAGCGAAGGGATGTTCAGCACTGGCGGGGTGCTATACATTTCGCTTGATGGCCTTTCAAACCCCGATACAGCAGCTGCTATTTCTCAATTAATAATGTCAGATCTGACCTCCTGTGCCGGTAGTCGCTACAACGCTCAAGATGGTGATATGTCAGCTAATTCCAGGATAAGTATTTTTGTTGATGAGGCACACTCAGCCATTAACAACCCTATGATTAACCTTCTGGCGCAGGGTCGTGCAGCGAAAATTGCACTGTTTATTTGCACCCAAACCATCTCCGACTTTATTGCTGCGGCAAGTGTTGAAACTGCCAATCGAATTACGGGGCTCTGCAACAATTATATAAGCTTGCGAGTCAACGATACTCCTACTCAGACGCTTGTTGTAGAGAACTTTGGTAAGAGTGCGATAAGCACAAATATGGTCACTTATACGACCGGTTCAGAAACATCTTTGCCGCATAATAACTTCTCAGGTTCAATCTCAGAAAGAAAGCAGACAACTTTAGAAGAGAGTATTCCAAAGGATCTCTTGGGTCAGGTCCCTATGTTTCACATAGTTGCCAGGCTTCAAGATGGCAGGAAGGTTGTAGGCCAAATCCCTATTGCTGTTGCTGAGAAACAAATGAAGCCAAACACAACTCTGTCGGAAATGCTTTTCAAGAAGGCCGGAAAAGTTACTTTGCGTCAAAATCTCGATATCAAAAATCTTAATAAATTTCTAAGGAAGTTGCATTGATGGATGAAAAAATTGTCCTGACGCGCCAGCAAATTTTAAGCTCTGCACTAAAAGTCAGCAAATGTCGCTCGCTCGTAAAAAGGCGCTTTCAGTCTTTGGGTTTAAAGTACGCAGATTCTCAGGAAGTTCGAGATCGGCTAACTATGATAGAAAAAAACGCGTTTCATCATTTGGGAAAATTTTGTCAGAGCAACGATATCGATTCCCTATTCTCCATGGCAAATACCCTGTCTGAGCTTTTCCTTTTAAAGGGAGAGTTGATCACGACTGATCCCTTTGGGGACCGTGAAACCAGCTACTGGTCGGTACCACAAGGATCATGCCATGAATGGATTCAATCACTGACCACCAGCGAAGGTCCTGAACGTAAATTCGTTAGTTTCCGTATTTCTTTCGATAACAATGACGTACGGTGTGATCTTGTAAAAAAGAATGCCCGTATGCTTGGTTGTTATCTTTTGCCTTATTTCGTCGATTTAACACGCACGGTGGGCGCATTCATTAATTTGCCAGGTAGTGTCTCTTTTAAACAAGTACAGCGCATCAAACCCCAGATTCATCCAGAAACAACACATAGTCATATAGTTACTATTGAGGACTCTCCCTTTCTTTCTCGGTTAAAATTTAAAATCATTACTGCCATAGATCAGCTTCCTGACCCTAATGGCCTTTATACAAACACCTTTAACAGCATTATTGACCGTGCACTGCTGACTCATCTCAAAACCGAACAGGAAAAAATAGATAGTCCAAGAGTCTGCAAAAATGTGATTTCGGCTTTTGCCGACTCAACTCTTTCTCTGCCGGTGTTTAACATCGGCCTAAACGAGCAGTACAGATACTGGACGCCGTGGGGCATCAACTTTATAGAATTTTCCCGCCAGGCCGCAAAAGCAAGGACCGCTGTATTTGTTCCTGATGTGGGACAGATCGAGTGGAAAAGCGCAGAGCATAAAGAACTGGCGGAGTTAAGCCTCATCGACCAAATCATACCTAAACAGTACCACTGGCTCCTGGGTATCCCGACGATGTGGCGTAACAACTATTGCAATCACGATCAGAGGCTAGCTCTTTTTCGTGAATGGAGGGAAAGCAATGGCTGCGGATAATACAAGCAGGGCAGCAGTGCTCAGAACAATGCTTTTTTTTGGCATGGTCATTTATTTTGGTTACAGCTTGGCTTTCCAGAATACTGAGGAGCTCAAATATCAGATTACTCAGGAGGTTAATGCAAGCCGGTCCATCATATCAAATGACCGTTGGAAGTCTGTCATTGCAAATAGTGAAGCGACTTTAAATTGGTTGGTACATGACTATAAGTTAATTGACTATCTGAATACTATTCTGATCCCTGACACCAAAAAACCAGCCAGAGGTATTAACATTGTTGCTGAAAAATTTACCTCTATTAATTACACTATGGCCAAAAACATACCCCTCTTACTTTATCAGTCCATTTTCCGGTGGAACTTAATCCTGGGGTGGCTAATCGTTTTTCTGCCCTATCTATTTGCCATGCTAGCAGATGGAATGTACCAGTGGAAATTGAAGAGGTACGTATTTGGTAAGGTTACAGTTCAGTTTTATCGTATTTGGTTTCGAGCATTTTGGGTGATCAGTGCTTTAACGATGGTCTACCTGGTCATGCCAAATATGTCACTATTTAACAATATCGCTCAACTTTTCCCACCAGTCGCTTTATTGATACTGGGAATTGCATTGAATCGCTTGTGGTCTAACTTTCAAAAACTCATGTAAAGGTGGTCAGATGTTAAGCAGTAAAAAAAGGAAGTCCCCTACAAATATCAAAGAATCGCTCAATGATAACGCTGACCGTTTTTATAAGATGTTTCGCATTCATACCACGGCAAAAGTTGCTATGTCGCTAATTGCCATGACCGCTGTAGGGTTTTCTTTCTACAATCTTTACGAACAATGGCAGGACGCTGAAGGGAAGAAAGACCATATAGCTGTAATACGGATTTCTGGCGAGATGGGTACCGGCTCGGAAACGGGCGATGGAACAGTGATCGCAACAGCTCTTGCCAAAGCTTACAATAATCCCCATGCCAAAGCAGTTATTATCGAGGCAGAGTCAGGTGGTGGTGGTCCCTCTGACGCCATCATTATTTACCGCCAGATAAACGCGCTTAAAAACCACCAGCCACAGATTGAACGCGTATCAGATGCCGGTGGCTCTCTTTCATCTGTAGCCGCTGACAAGAGTAACAAAACCGGGAGCACAGAACGTGGCGATGAAGCACGGTCGAAGCAAAACTCCCTCGAAGTACTCTCCAGCGGTACCGGTCGTTTTTTCTCTGATATCGCAGACTCATATAAACCAATCATCGTTAGTGTGAAAGGCATATGCGCATCCGCATGCTATTACGCGGTATCGCCCGCTGATGCAATTTATGCCGACAGTAATGCCCTGATCGGTTCTATCGGTGTGCGTATGGACCACTGGAATCTGTCAGAGATCATGAGCACAGTAGGCGTCAAGAATGAGCCCCTTACGGCCGGTGAGTTCAAAGATGCTCTTGACCCCTTCCACCCATTGTCCGATTCAACGAGGGAGTTCATGCAGAAGGAGATCCTGAACACGATGCATGAAAAATTTATAACTGATGTTGAACTTGGACGGGGTAAAAAGCTTCTCTCGCGTCATGATGCCGATGCTGTTTCTCTCTATTCAGGCCGTGTATGGCCAACACCTCAGGCAGTTAAGTACGGCCTGGTGGATGGAGATCTTACGTCAGTAGAGATCCGTACACGTCTTTCAAAAATGTACTCCACTGACACGTTCAAAAACTACAATGAGCCTCATCGTAATCTCCGTTCTGCACTCGGCATGCTGATGAGCCTGTCTTCAAATATTGAGAGCCTTACCGGTACCACTACCCGCTTAGTAGAATCTGTTAATGCCACCAGCTACCCCTCTGTGAGGTAACATGGATGCTTTCAATCTGCTGTGGAGCATTACGGGGGTAGCTTTCATTATCCTTATTTTCGTCGTGTTGCTGTGTCTGTTGGGATTTATGACCTCTGCCATAGCGGAACGGCGGACTGCAAAGGCAATTGAATCTGGGCTTCCTGAAGAAGCTCAGGGGCTACTTAGTGATCTCACCTTTCAGTTGTCGGCTCATAGCACTACGCAGGTTGATCACATTCTCGTAGCCCCACATGGTATATACGTCATAGAGCAGAAAAACTACGTAGGCAAGCTCTACGGTACTCTGGAGGAAAGCCACTGGCGGAAATGGACTCAGTCCCGAACCCTCAAGTTGCAGAACCCGTTTAAGCAAAACCAGGGGCACATCAGGGCTATTCAGTCTGCTCTTAAGGCTAGAGAACTGGAATGTATCAATGTCGTCATCATAAACGGACGTTGTAAGTTTGATGGCATCAAGCCGGAATGGTTATGTATGGGGATGGACGATTTTATCCATAAAGTCAAACAACGACGAGGGCTACGGTTGTTCACACCGGAGTCTGTTCAGCACATCTGTTCGGTGTTGAAGTCAACAAGGAAGTCGCCAGGGCTCTATACGGACCTTACTCATATTCATAACATAACGACAAAGTACAAAGCCCCGATGAAATTCGAGCAACGAGTAACATACATTCTGCTCAACTTTATCCATTATCTGTGGGCAAGTCTGTTCACTAAGCAGAAGCCTTAGCGCTCTATCATTGGTAAGGCTGTAAAATGTCTGCAAAAGGCCCCATCGGTAAATTGTTGGGGCTTTTTCTTTGCGTAGTTCTGATACGGTTTATCCTGTGGAGCATTATGGCCACCAGCCAGCTGGTGACTGGCCAACGCTTTGTATGACGTAGCCTACTCAGGGCAGGCTATTTTAGAGGGACCGATTTTTATCCGGGCTAATTTAGAAAGAGATAATTTGAACTTAGGCGGGCTGACCACCAGCAGAGAGGTAAATCACTAGCCGGTGATATTGACAGAAGTCGTCAGGGGTTTAACGCCGGAATATTTTGCCAGGCCTCCTGCAAGGTCTGCAAGACTTCTACAAGTGATAGTGACGGCCACAGGACTGTTTCCGTCATTATCACTCCAGGTGGCTCGCACTCTACTGGTACCAGAATTAAAACAACACGAGTTCCTTTTACCTGGTAGGCAAGGTTTACTGCCGGTTGGCGGTAGGAGGCCAGTACACCCTCACCATATTGAGCAGGGTTACTTGCCCAGTTCCGCACCATTGCATACACCTGAGGCATATACCGACTATCCAGATCCCCTTTGGGCCGTCTGAACGGCACGATTTCTTCTGAGCGGTAGGTGGTCGTTGTTGTATTGGTTGTCATCTTTGTCACCTCCCCTGTTCGTCCATTTAGAGTTTTAAGCTGCTTTACACATCACACTCAACTGATTATTTAAGCTGGTCATCGTCTCTGGCCAGCATAGCCCAACCATTCGCCTGGTTTTCGCGGGAGTAAGGATTCATTTCAAAATAACTATCTACCGCGTCGCTGTCCGCAACAGAACTGTTGTTAGCTCTCTTTGAACCCTGAACCACTACAGCATCAACCTCTGCGGCTTTCCCGTTGCGCTGTACCAGGATTTTAACCGTATTGGGCTTACGTCTTGCGAGCAGTTTGTTGGCGATAAAAAGCACAACAATCCAGGCCAAAAGCACGTATAAAAATGTATTCATAATGCCCTCCTTTGTATGTGATTATTATACCTGCTTCCATTGCAGGCCAAACAGGTTCGGTGCATGAAAAATAGACTTCTCTCCGGCGTATAGCAATCTACTTACTGATCTGTTTTCGTATCAAACTGTATGGCATAACCGAGGGGCGTACGTGGTGAGTCAGAAAGTTACTTTTCCGTAATAGTTAATTTCAGATCCTTCTTCCAGTTACGCTTCAGTATAAAACCGATACCCTCTAATTCAGCATCCTTCACGTTTAATACGCTTCACTTTAAGGCAGGGCTTTTCGGTTGAAATGAATTCTTTTTCCGGTTGCTGGACATGGGTTTCATCCTGATAGTTAAAGTTGCAGGCTATCAGTCACCACCACCACCTCCGTCACCTCCTCCACCGCCACCATCACAACCACCAGCTATGCTATTTTCACCATTACAATCACCTCCGAGGGGGTTCAAATGGCTGCTCCCCTGTAGATGGTGTCCTTGCCAGATCGAACCCGAACCAGCGCCTCCTGAGCGTCTTTGCTTGCCCTGAGGCAATTGTGCAGGCTCACCAGCACCGGCGGTACCAAAAATGTCCCGGGCAATTTTATAAAGAAGGTAAAAAGGTACGCCCAGCATCATAAAAAAGATTACTGAAAATATTACACGTTCCATTGATGATCTCCTGTCTTGTGAGAGACCAGTTATATCAGGGTGATTCAGTATTTCCGTTTAGAAAAGAGTACTAATTTGGCCCTGTTCGCTCTTAATTTGCCATCCGGGAAAAAGTCATAGGGATAGGCCTGCCAGAGTCAATAACTTCCAGTGATCTGGAGGAGACCCCGGCTCTCTGAGCCCTCATGGATGGTACGGCTTTACCCCTTGTAAACAGATTCACGTTCCGCAGGACAAACATCGACTACTGACGTCTCATATTTGCTGACGCTAATCCGACGTCTCATTGCCGTCTGCTTGTTTTCTTTAAAGGGTGTATTAGACGAATATCAAATCGGAATGGTAGGGGATGTGTGGGCACCATGCCCGGCCCTCTTTGAGCATCTGAGAGATTGGAGACCTAGCCGGGTAAGATAGCTACTTTCTTACGGGTTACCCTTCAAATCCAAAGACGAAACGGACGCTGCCGTTCTCCACGTGGAGACGCTTTACTTCTTCGACAAATTCCTGGATCACCTCTCCGGCGTTATCGGGTGGTATGGCTGACAAAATTTCTTCCGAAGTCAGCCATGAGTATGAATGTTCACCGAATAAATCATCATCTTCGGACGGTATATCATCAGGTAATCCGCGTAATGCGTGGATAAAAACTGCTGATGTGCTCGCCCTTTCACGATCTACATCAAATCCGAGCCAGGCAAAGTGGAGATATGATCGGTCCCCTTTATAATTGCTTGATAAATTAATCCATTTACCAGGCTTTTCTTCCCTTTGAAATCGCCAGCAGATATCAACGCCCATTAAGAAACTCCATTACTATCGTTCGTATGAGATAACTATCATTTCAGAATACTATGACTTCTTCCCGTATAGAACTAATCGCTCACGCCATTTAGCTACTTACTTTTTTTACGTACGCTTGCAGCGCAGTACCTTGAGAGAAGTAAGTAAGACTGGGCGAAGCCAACCGGTTCCGCCACCTCGCTCACCGGCTTTTAGGCGTAAGCACTGAAGTCAGCCTCCATGCTAACTGGCGAGCCTGCGAAAGTCAGACTCGTTGTTATAAAGCGGCATATCGTAAGCAGTGTCTGAAATGAACATTCGGATCTGCTCAAGCGTCATGCCACAATGAAAACGGGTTACGCTCACATTGGCCCGGGGGAAGTCAGCACAAAATGCATTCAAAACATTCTCATGGACAATACCAATGTTGATTAACGCAGCTGGCCCGTTGTCACGGAAAGATACGACACGGAATCCCCCATACCAGCCTGACTGGGAGAAAAATGAAAATGCACTCGTTGCCAGACCATTAGACAGGTCATAGCGCAATTTCCCGCTCAGAGACTGGCTGTCTCTGCTGTACACGCGATTAATGAAAATGCCGGGACCAACTTCTACCGGCTGCTTGTTGCTTGCTAAACACGGAAAGCCCACCAGCGAAACCTCCCTTTCTCCTAACCAGTTTACCTGATACCCGGCAGTGAGAAAGTCAGTCAGTTCTACGCCAGAAAGAGCATTAATGGCCGCAATATCGGTATCCAAAATATTTACGTTTTTCATATTCATCTCATCTATATTCTAAAGTGCGTTTTTTGTCTATCAGCCCGAGGATTGAAAATTTGAATATTTAATGTGACAGAAAAATACCTGTCACCTTTTCAAAAACTGCCTGCAATTGAATATCGAGAGAGTCCATTTTAAAATCCACCAGCTCAGCTTTATTATCGCAAACCGAATAAAAATAGGAGTCAAATGCGTCTGTATCTTCATCTTTAAAAATACGGAAGGAATTAATTTTATTATGCCCTTCAAATTCGGCATGAATACCATAGCGAACCGAGCCGTCATCGAACTGAACAACCCGTCGTACAGAATTAATCCGGACGTACTGTTTTAAGGCCCTCGCGAAATCGGCATTTAACGCCAACGCTCGTAAGATTGAATCAGCGGTTTCATTCTGCTTTTTACGATCATATTCAAACATCCCACAGCCGGTGTTACGAAAGACCGGCTGAAGAGCATTAACCAGGTTGAAGGAATCCACGTTTCTGTCGTTTCTGTACATGAGATATCTCCTGCCCCTCCGCTATACGAAGGGGCTTGATAGGGTTACTGCCAGGCTGCGATCACTTCTTCGCACTGGAAATGAGATAAGCACTGCTGGAGTAAAAGGGCCAGCACCGCTGTGTTAGGGACGCGATTGTTACACCACGCGTTGAATAGCAGCTGCCATGGACCGGCATAATACCCGGCCAGTTTCTTTTTTTGTTTATCTGTGCAGCAGCTGGAAATGGCCTGCTGATAAAGGCTTTCATTCTCGGCACCAGAGCGTTGTTGCAGTGCCTGATAAATATAGGAGTAGACAGAATCGGAGCAATTAGATGCATAGGCCAGATTGGTTTTCATAATACCTCCTGTGTTTTTGGGTATTATATAAAACTCCGACCTACTGGCTAATAACCCACACTGTAATTTCTTTTAAAAACACAATAAATTTTCAAAATTGGACCAGTGTGGATTTAAGCGAGCAGTTTAAATCTTTATGAACTAGCTTTCAAAGAGGTTGGTTTTTCGGGAAGTTTTTTGCCAGACCAGCATGTTGGTTTTTTTTCTGTAGTGCAGATTAGCTGGTACCTGCCCCTTCTTACCTCTTTGAGCAATGACTGTTTGAAATATGGTAAGCCCAGTTCAAAAACCCAGTAACGACCGTCTGCAAAAACGACTGAATTTTCAACGCCATCCGAAGCCACCAAGGATGCATCATTAAGTAGACGTTCTTCATAATGAAATGGTAATGAAAATGTCAGATATAACGCACAAAGTACAAAGATTCCTGTGAGACTAACTGCCAGTGAACCACAATAACCAGAATAAACATTTAAATTTCTTTTGATAAATTTCTCATGCAAGATTACAAGCAGACAGAATACACAAGCTACCAGCCCAAATCCTACATGCAGATAAAACTGTCTTATTTCATCATTCCAGACGATGTTGTCCCATTTCGTGCTTAAGATTGAACCCAACAAGGAGATAATAAAAGCGGCAATTTGAGAACTGATAAAGTAGGAGAAAGCTGACTTTGAAGTTATTTTTTTCATAGAAACAGGAACCTCTTTACCTCGTTCCTGATCAGAGAAAAGACACAAAACGCACCATGCGCAAAAAACTGCAAGTCCAGATGCAATAATCTCGCGTAAAAACATATTAAACGTTTCCGATAATGAATAAGTAATTACCATATCCTCTCCGTAAGTCTACATATAATTCAGACGTGACAAATAATTAAAGGCATTGCTATTCTATCATTATGCATTGCGTTTAAAATCATTTCTAATTCAGCAGAGTAGCGATACAGGCATTTCGCTATCCTAAAATCTGGTAGCTTTCCATTTCCTTGCTGAGATAAATCAAAATAATTCTATTTATTGCCTATTCGGATGCTGCAAAACCTTATAAATCCGGATGTATATCACTTAACAGTGAACCATTCGGTGACTTGCTCTCCGTGAGGTCCACCGGGTTTATCCAGTAGGGAACATTCTGCTTTTACCGTTTACTGCATACGCGAGCAGGAATTCTGTTGCAGTTCTGCATTTGCCTGCTTTTCCAGTGCTGTCATAACCCGGCGGAGCATCGCCAGAGCCTGAACAGGCGAGCTCCCAAACTGCACTTTCACTTCATCCGTATCATGATCCTGAATCAGGTCGAGGATGTTCACTTCGATCCCTGCCCCGTTTTCATCTTTTGCCGTGCACTGAATACTTACCCGGGTCACCGAATCCGTCAGGACTGGCAGTGGGTTAGTCTTGTCTACGTTGATAAAAGCCTTCTTCATTGCCCTGTTTCCCCTTGTCCTGAAAAAGTTACCGACCCGTCCGGATGGAGGGGTCGGTCAGAAAATCATGCCTGTCCCTTATTCATCTTCTCAGCATGCTTACGCAGGTACTCTTTCAGGTCAGCATGAGCATTGATGATATCGTTCATTTCATCATTGGTCAGAACAAGCGTGTAAGTATCAGTGCTGACAGATTCACCTTCTTTAAGCTTGGCTTCTTCAGCAATACGTTCAAAAATCGGGATCGCGGTGTCGGCAATGACGGTCACGGTCTTTTTGTTCAGAACGCTGGACATGGATGGTGCTTTACCTGCCGGGTTCTGTTTAGGAGCGCTGTCCTTTGGAGCCGGAGCTGGTTCCTGTACCGGTGGCGTAACCAGCGTCTCTGTATTGCTTTCATCATTCAGTTGATCCGGTACCGGGGTGTTAACGGTAGCATTACCTGCCGGTTGCTCATCACCGGAGTTTTCCGGAGTCTGCGGATCTGCCATGCGCTCTTCTACCTTGGCAGCTTTGACGAATTTCAGCGTGTTTTTCGTCGCTTTACCATAGATGGAGATCGCCTTGTTGATGTTATCTACCGCATCCTCACCGCTGTACATATACTCGTCCAGCGCAACGTACATGCTCACCTGATCGCTCACAAGCATGGTCTGTAGTTCAGAAGGCAGGTCCAGTACGCGAACCATCTGGCGAAGATGCTGCTCTGATTTACCACGTTTTTTTGCCAGTTCCGCAAAGGTCTTAGGCTCTTCTTTATCTTCAACAAGACGCTTAATTGAAAGCGCTTCAGCTACGACAGACAGCGCCAGGTTGGAGTTGCCGGTCAGGGTGAAGAGTTCTGCTTTTGAAGCGCTACCGCGAAACTCTTCGCAGCGAATACGAGTAATGCGTTCACGCCCTTCTGCTTCCAGCTGGCGGTTTGCAATAGCGATGGAACGGATACGGCAAGCCCCCTGACGCAGTACAGGTACGCCATTAACCATCTGAACAACGATAGGCGTCACGCTGAACGGGTCTTCCATGTAGGCATCGGCCAGGCTGTTCAGGTGTTCCACAACGTGAGGCATTGAATAGTAGAGCTCGCCCATACCGGCCGTGCGGGTGTTAAAGCCTTCCTGCTCTACAACAACCGAAGGGTCAATGATAAGGCCGTTACCTTTACGGGCACCGTTACCAGTGCGTTCCAGGTAACCACGAAGGCTGATTTCGTTGCTGTTGTTTTTTACTTCAGTTTCGATTGCGGACATTTTTGTTCTCTCTTTTGGTTGGTTGTTTAACTGCGCTACAACACAACAATACCAGGTTCGACATTTTTTCTAATAGGTTGCACAGAAGAAAAAGTAACTTTTCTTAAAAAAAATTCCTGAGACAATACTACTCGATCCGTCCGTTTTAAATCTTCACAACAGTGGGCCGTTTTTACGTTTAAGCAAAATAGCTGGTTCAGAAGGTGAGTCGGAGAGAAAAGTTACTTTTCCGGTTGTCTGGGCCAGTGATGAGAGAGTGGCAGGACAGGAATGGCTAAACCGGTGCGGGTCTCTTGTAAGTCGCAGGGGATTGAGGAGATATAGAGGTAAACCGGTACGTTCAGTTTTTGGATTGAGCCGGGCTTTTGGCCCGGGCTTAAGGAAGCGGAAATTTGAACGAACTGGCAGGTAATGATTTATGCCGCCGACAGCTGGCCGTCAGTGCTTTGCTGTTCTGGTTTGACAGTTGGGGGATAACCGGCAGTTAGCCGCTGGCATTCCGCATCACAGAAAGCCCTGAGGTTGCTGAAGACGGACTCCATGAAATCAGCATGAGCATACGAGTCTACAGGACGTGTCTTGTTATCTTTCATCTTGTTCTCCTCAATCATTATTAAAACCAGCGGATTTAGTTCCTGGCGCTCCATCTGCTGACCGGCTTTCCCAGAGAGCAGCGATGTGTCGGGTTCTGTTTCTCATTTTATCGTTTTCATCGGGCCCATCCGGCCGTATAAGAGACCGATTTGGCATGTTTAAGAAACGTACTGGCGACATTAAAAGCTGAGGTTGGCTTTGGAATAAAAGGATACTTTTCCCGTTTGTCAGGTCTTTCGCTACCGCTGCACGATGATTCTGTCAGGCATTCTGCGCCCTCCTTGGCTGTACATCTTGAAACAAGCGGTGGGATGTTCCCTTCCCCCTGCTCACCGCAGAATAATTGGCAAGTCCCGACGGTCGTTCCGTACGAGCCGGGTCCAAATAATGAATAAATACAACGCCACTTCAATTGTATTGACAATAGAAGTTAGGAGGATCATAGTGTCATTCATGGTGCGGCTTTCGCACCACCGCCCCGGCGGTACCGGGCAGAACTGGAGTACCTCATGAAACTTTCCCGTCAGACGACTTCTGATACTTCTGTTGATGGCCGTTCACGCGCATATGCCTGGGGCCGTGTCCATTATTTCATTATCGAACATGCACCAATGGCTGAGCTGGTCGCTATTGACGAGCTGCTGGAAAAAGCTGGCTGGAGCAATGACGGCTGTCCGAACTATGAGAAAGATGACGAGTTTGGTAATGCTGGTTACAGCTGTGGTTACTGGATCGATATTGACAGCGTGGGAAGCTTCAAGGCTGACTACAAACGTCTTAAGGGTGAGATTAGTGCGCATATCGCCTCAAAGGCGGCAGAGGTGGAGATCCGCGTACTGGACTCGATGTCCGACAAAGAATGTAAAGATGTTGCCTCGGTGGCATGTACTGTTCGCCGTGACTTACGTACGCAGTCCGAATCGCTTCATTCACTGCGTACTATCGTAACGGTTGATCATTACAATCCCTATGTGATCACCAGCCGCCCGCTGAGCATTTCCGCCTGGACACTTATCCACGACTGTCTGAAAACCGGCACCATCAATGACGTCTGTTCACGGTTGAGTTCATTAATCCTGCACTCTGAAGCCGCGATTGCCCGTTGTAAGGGAAGCTCCGACTACTCTTCGGAACACGCTCAGCTATCGTTTTTTGCTGGTAACGACTATGTCACCAGACGCACCCTTGTTGATGCAGCTCACGAAGAGGCTCTGCGAATGAACCGCCGCTTTGATGAACGTATTGCAATGAACGCGGATTCTGATGCCAGAAGGCTCCAGTGCGAATTCAACCTGAGCAACCATGTCGTACAGCGTCGGACCGTTGAATCTGCTCATATCCAGGCAATCAACGAAGACGTCACCCGTTCACAGGCGGAACCACGCTGCCCTGGAAAGCTTCTTCTGAAAATGACCAGTCATGAGGAAGTGCGGGACTCACTGAGCACCTGTTAGTCCAGCGACACCCCCTGCGGCTCTACTACCGGGCCGCAGTCTGCTCCGGCCAGATGGTGCCAGTGGCGTAATGAATTTGTTTAATAAGGCTGAGTATGATGAATAAAGAACAACTAATCGACAAACTGGAACGCGTGGTATGTGGTCAGTACTCCTACGAAATGCAGGAGCTTGCGTATTCGGCCCTCTGCTGCATTAAAGGCACCCCGGACGACTGCGCTAAGTTCCCTGTTACGCGTCCGCTGCCTGACACCTTAGTGGACGTATGGGACGAGATCGGGCAATACCTTGGCACAGGCAAAGCCATTGAAACTCGCAGTTGCGGCGTTTCGCTTCTGCTTCATGGACACTGCTACGATTCAAATCATGTGCTGTACTGGCGCAATGCTGGCGCACTTCCAGCAGCTTGCGATACGCCACTGGCTGGTGGGTCTCGCAAACTGTTCACCTGCTCAGCCTGTGGAGTGGACGGTCTGGATGAACCACCTGAAACCAGTTGCCACTGCTGCACAGAGGGGGCCCACTGGATTGAGAGCAGGCTCTTCACCTCCGGGCAGGCAGACCCTGAAGAATTTAGACCCGTGGCGGTCGTGAAAGAGTGTGCAGGCTCAACGCCGGATGATCGGCTCATCTGGAGCGTGATTGAACAGCTCAACGGCGAACTGGCGGAAGGCGATAAACTATTTAAGCGACGCTGACAGATCACGTCAGCATTTATATCAGACGAACTCCAGAATAATTTAAAGCAACCATGAACATGAAAAAGCCCAAAGCTGCATTACAGAATGCCATGAAAGAAGATGTGCCAGCTGTGACACAGATTCAGATGCGATCTACGGTTTCCAGAAAGGTTCGCTATGTAAAACAGGCAAATCGAGAGGGTCTGAAATTATCTGAGTGGATGTCGCGGCATCTCGACGCTGTCTGTGATACCGCAGATGAGATTCATAAAGGCAAACGCTCAACTCCGGTTGCGCCTGGGAAGATTCCCCCTGAGGTATACCAGGTGATATACGATCAGTGCGGCGGGTTCGTGGAGTGTGATGCTAATGCCCAGGTAATCTGGGAAGCCTGCCGTGATGCCATTCTTAACGGAGACAAAGGGTAAACGGCAGGTATCGCCTGTCATTTTTACCCTTGTGAGGAAAATCCTGATGAACCATGAGAGCCGAACTGTATACCTGAACACGGCCATTGAGGCCCTGTTGAAAGCTGAGGCGGCTCTGAACGAGCTGGCATTAGCCTATGTACTCAAACCAGGTGAAAAGGCAAGCGCATGCCATCCCCGAACCGGTACGCTTTCCACAGCTTCCCAGGTAAGAAAACTTCGCCGTGTTCTAGAAAAAAACAAGTTATGACGGCCCTTATACGCTGGCATAATGTACCGTGCTTCGCTCATCCCAGCAGTATGGGTTTTAAACTCTTCCATTTTTAAGAGTACGGGAAGAGCCTTATTATTGTCGCATACCCTACGGATGCATTGCAGTTCAAACCGCTGTTCGGTGCAATTATTGCTGTATCCGGCGGATTTGAAAATGACAGAAATAGTGATGTAAAGCTCCGCCATTAAAGAAATGCCCCGTAGTTTGGCGAATCAACTTTCTGAATTATCTCGATGAACACCATTTAAGGAAATCGAATGTGTGATTTTTGCAGGGCTGACGAAAATTACTTTCATATGGCAGAATGCGTGTATGACCAACTGGTTAAAGAGTATCCCGTAATGTGGCTGCGGGATTCAACCCGGATCGGGGCCTGCTACCTCTGTCGAGAACTGCTGTCGCCGGAGGGGATGGTCCTGGCGATGCAGAGCGCTTTCCCTGCGAAGGGATGGCGGCTGCGTATTTGGTACAATGAAACCATTGACGAAGAGATAGAACCGCAGCGTGGAGACTGTATTGAGCTGTCCTCCAGGGCGGACGCTCTGCTGTCCTTCATGTCGTTCCAGGAAAAGGTTTAGCGCTGCGGCCCCCCTCACAAAAAGGCGCTTTCCGCGACAAATCTGGTACGACCGGACAACGTTGAGTCAATTCTTGCTTCCCCGCAGAAGAATCCCTATGAAGTAAAGTAGAGGTAGGCATTACGCCCACCAGCAAACCTGATAACTGTTCTTTGCGTAACATCCTCAAACTTCTGGTGCCTTCGTAGACTGCGATGCGAATGCCCATGAGCTGAATTCACCGTATCATTTGACCGGATGCAGCGAGAACAGAAATGACAATGTTTGAACGATTTGCCAGACGGCCATAAAACTCTACTGGGTACAGAATAAGGACTGACCGCAATGGCTACGTTCTATGAGCTACCGACCAGTGAGAAGTCCATTGTTTCCGGTACGTGCCCGGACGAGCACCGGTGAAATTTTTCCCGACTGGATTACGCTAAGGCTTTTGAACGGTTTGCGTGAAGTGGGACTCTTTGGGTCTGGTTCTTGATTTATACAAAAGGCTATATGCCACAAGACGGGAGGAAAAAAGGGTTTCCCCGACTGGAGAAACCCTTTCAAAAGGTGCCGATGGCATACTAATCCACACCCCGAAAAGAGGGGGTTGCCCCCCTCTTTGTCAGCTACTTACCGGATTCGTAGGCCAGGATAGCAGATACCTCCCTTGTTCCGTCTTTCATCCGCAACTCGCAAAGCGAGTTTCGTGTGAGCCAGGTGAATATCAACAGCGTTAAACAAACTATTAATATGCACAAAACAATGGGTTGGTTCGGCATTTTCATGGCCTTCTTCTCCTGTCAACGCAAAGCAGAAGTGTCACCATCGGTGCGAAACAGAGATGTCATGCTTTGGTTCAGAGAATGCGTTTGACCGCCTCGCTATATACTTCCGAGCGTTCTCTTTTCCCAACAGAAATCACGAAAACGACAACTTTCTCGTCTATAACCTGGTATACAAGGCGATAGCCTGAAGACCGGAGCTTAATCTTGTAACAATCAGGCATACCACGGAGCTTGTTTGCTTCAATCCGGGGTGACTCAAGTACTTCAACCAGCTTCTTTTTCAACTGTTCACGTACCGTCGAGCCCAGCTTTCGCCATTCCTTTAGTGCCCGCTCGTCAAAATCCAGAAAATACGCCATCAGAGTTCATCCAGCGTCACACGTACTGGCTTAGGATTACGAAGTCGTTCTTTCACTATCTCCACAAGTTCAGCATCTTCATCACTCAGGAGTGTCTGTTTGAACGGCAAGCGTTCATTGTCAGCGATATACTCGAGCATGAGACGAAGCGCTTCAGAAGGAGTTACGCCCATTTTTTCAAGCGCGGCGTAAGAACGCGCTTTAAGTTCATCGTCAATACGTAGGTTAATGCTACCCATGTCTTACACCCCTTGTAATTACAAATGTCATTACAAGTATCGCACTACAACATGCTTAGGGCAAGTCACGAAGTAAGTCAGAAAGTAGTCGTAAGAACGGTGATCACTGTCCGCTTTGTGCCAGAAGCGGACTTTTTAAAAATATTGCGTGCCCAACAATTGGGCGCAGGTCACATCAAGTACCCTCAGAATTATAGAGAATACCTGAAATTTTTGTAGAGCGAGGTTTGTTACCCTGCCCGACCAGCGACATGTGGTTAGTTTAGTGATCAGAAATGTCGAGCGTTTGGTCGTTCATTGACGCGGGATCTTCCAACGGTTCCACATGAGTGGTGATATGGATAAAAGGCAGTGCGGTGCGGATATCATTCTCTATACGCTCGGCCCAGTCGTGCCCATATTGAACAGTCCATCGCCCAGGAACTAGGATGTGCATTGTCATAAACGCCCGCCCGCCAGCCTGGCGTGTACGTAGTGCATGGAAATCAAGCCCCTGTTCACGATATCCTGCCAGCAGTGACTCGATTTTTTTGAGTTCTTCCGTGGGTAGCGATACGTCCATCAGACCTGCAGCTGAACGACTCATAAGCTGATAACCAGTCCAAACGATGTTGGCTGCGACCAGCAATGCAACGATCGGATCGACCCAAAACCAGCCGGTCAGATAAACCAGTCCGACACCAAAAATGACACCGACCGACGTCCAGACATCGGTCAGCAGGTGATGAGCATCTGCCTCAAGAGTGATAGAGTTGTGCTGCCTGCCAGCCCTTAACAAAATGCGAGCCGTCACAAAATTAAGGATTGATGCGACTGTTGAAACCAGTAATCCGAGACCAATCTCCTCAAGCGGCTGTGGAGTTAACATCCGCTCAACTGCGGTATAGGCGATACTGGCTGCCGCCAATAGGATCAGAAATCCTTCGAAAGCACTCGAGAAATATTCGGCTTTGCCGTGCCCATATGCATGGTTCTCATCGGCCGGAAGCGCAGCCAAGGTCAGCATCCAGAGCGCCATTAGGGCTCCTGCGAGGTTAACTACGGATTCGATGGCATCAGATAGCAGACCGACCGAACCGGTCATTTTCCACGCCACACCTTTGAGTCCGATAGTGGCAATAGCCGTGGCAATGGAAAGCCAAGCGTAGTGCGTCAGCGGACGAGGTAACCCTTTTGTTTTAGTCATTATTAACTTCCTAAAATAGGACGACTAACTCACATTTCTATCCATGATAGATAATTAAACAATCATTTCGCCATGAATATTTTTTCGTTTTTATTAAATTTAATTAAAAAGTCTCTGCAAGTGCTGTTTCATCTTCTAGTAAACTAAATTTTATTTTTAGGGTTTTCTTCAACTTGAAGTAATATTATCTCACAACAGATTAGTCACTTAGGTTAACTGAGCGGCTTTTATATTTTTCAATTAAAATATGCAAAACTCCCATTGCACCATGTGCATAAAAATAGACCTCAATGAAAGTAGTAAAGAACTTATGCCAGTGGATTACTGTTTCAGCCAGATTTGACTGCATGGTATTCAACAAGAACCATAGGCCACCTGAAAGTGCTACAATTAGCAATGCTAGAACTCCAAATCCTTGGATTGTACTGGCAATACCTCCCGAATGTGCATCGGGCAGTCGGAAACTAGTCAACGTTTTTATATCTTGCTTAATACCACTAAAGTCAAGCCCTACCCATGAAAAATAATAAGTAAAACCTCTTTGAGTAAGCATCCAACTTAACATAATAAAACCACAAATAATCAGTCCTAACCCTGAAATAATGTGCATCCAGGTTATAACTCCTTCAAGACTATGTTCACCAATTGCTTCGGTCTCTGTCAGATTAGAGTTAATAATTTGTGATAATATTAGAAATGCCACAATGATGTGAAGAATACGAAAAAAAGGAGCGTAATCATGGGGTAATAGATTCCAGAGTCGCAATTTCATTAATGAGTCCTTAGTAAATTTATCGATGATCTTAATCATACAAAAGAATTATTAGGATAACCTTAATTCTTAAAATTGCAGCAGGCATTAGTTCACCTCTGATATGGCCACTTGCGAAATGGGAATGGTAACTGTTATTACTATGTGTTTACTTGCTGTTCTTGTTACGCAGCCCCTTAAACACATTACTTTCAAATATGATTTCCTGCTGGGTTTAAATATGTGTCTTTCTATAGTGCGGCAACCTATTTTTACACCAACTCATGAATTAAATAAGAATCATAAATTAAATGAGAGGTTTAATTCTCTTGCTTAACGCGATGATATTAAATGGAAATTTTAATTTTTGTAATTTATTAAACAGTTAGAATGAGACATGGTAAATACGATCTTCCTTTAGATAATTCTGATAGCACTTTTTCTACTGGGCAGTCTGCAATGTCCGCTTCACGCCCTGAGACATTCGACAAGCTTTTTATGGCTTCAGTAAGGGCGAGTGTCTCGCTTCGAGAGCCAGCAAATATTTCGCTTCGTCATAACAGGTTCTGGCCTTCCAGCAGCGGTAAATGATCCTTATCCATTTGAACGCCAGTGCCCGGATCGCAGACTGATGAGATTTGCCCTTTTCTCTAAGGCCCTGATAATACAGTTTGGCCCAGTATGATGAATTAACCGTCTTGGCAGCCCATTCAACAAAGGTCTGCCTGACGAACTTGGCACATTGCCATCGCCAGTGAACCCATGATTTTTGGCCGCTTCGTTCGGTCACCGGTGCTATACCTGCGTAGTTTTGAATTTCTTCAGCGCTGTTAAACCGGTCACGATTATCACCAAGTGCAGCAAGCATCCGTGGGCCCATGCACGGTCCCATGCCCGGAAGTGATTTGAACAGCCCCGCATCTGGCAATGTGTCAAACAGCGTTTCGATTCGTTCGTCATAGGTTTTGATGATTTCACTCACGACTTTAATTTGTGTCGCCAGTGCTGCTGCCATCAAAGCATTAGCCTCTATAACACTCGGGTCTGTAGTCAATGGGATCGCATTATCAATACTCGCAACACGTTGCTCGGTAAGGGCCATAGCGCGACCACCTTTGGCATTCAGAAAGTTGCGGATCGTGTCGCGTCTGGCTCGTTTCAGTTGTTGCAGACTGGGCCACCGGATAATCAGCTCACACAACAGTAAGCTACCCCGATGTGAGAACCACTCCAGTGGCTGAGGATAATACTGTTTAAGCGTGTTGATTATCCGGTTCACAAAGCGTCGTTTATCTTCAACCAACTGACGACGTTGCTCAACCAGTTGCTGAAGTAAGCGAATATCCGCATTGTCGGGTTCAATAGCTTTTATCTTCTGGGGGTAACGCAGCATTAACTCTAATGCCAGCTCGGCATCCTGCGGATCATCTTTAGCGCCGCTGGGCGAGAAGGCTTGCCGATAACGAGCCAGGGACAATGCGTGGACGGGGAAAACGGTGATAAAGGGGTATTTTTGAAGAGCATATACCACGGGGCCCTTCTTCAGTTCGAGAGCTATTGCGATTCTACCTTTTACTTTCTGGTGTAACTCAGTAAGCCAGGCATCAAGCGCTTCTGCTGTATGTTCAATCACATCGAATACGCGTTCACCGTTTTTAAACTGAACACAGACATCGTGTTTTTTATCAGCCCAGTCCAGACCAACGTGCGCAGCAAATTGATTAGTCACAGTCATCACCAACTCCTTTTTATCGGGGATTGGTATGCATTCCACGCTCTTCGAAAGAAATATAGCCAGCAGTTTATCTGCATGCCCTGAGTATTCGTTAGCGAACGTGGAGCACCTACTGGCTCGAAAGAAAAGCGGCGATCATCACATGATTCTCGCTCAATATTCGTAACCAGTAAGCGCATACCCTGAATCACTTCAAAGTGTAATTCTCAGGGTACGAATGACTATATCTCGCTCTTAGCGGACATTAGCATAGGCTATTTACCATAACGCCGCATTACGCGTACCGCTCAGACGGCCTGAGCGCGTTTCTGACGTGTCCCCGTTAAAAACAGTAACAAACCACCCGAAAATGCACGCCAGAAACGCTACGTAAGAATCTATCCTATGACTGGATATGCACTCAACTGAATAACGCCTGGTTTCAGTCCATTTTATCGGGATCAGCCTTCTTTCTGGGTAATTTAGGGGGCTTCACTTGCTGATTACTTTGCGTGCGGCGCGTGAGCCAAGGATGGTCAGCTTTAGGTTTTACGTAGAATTTTGAGCGTAAATCAAAACGGGCATTATCCACACGTTCATGGACACTTTTTTCATCATCCAGTGGTATAGGCTCCGGGCCATCAACATATTTTTCCCATCCCAACGCTTTCCCATCATACAGAACCTTAATTTCACCGTTAAAGCTTTCGCATACCGTGACAACCGAATGCCGAAGTCGATATCCCCGGCCTTCACTGCGAATCTGAAACGCACTGCTTTTGTACTGGAAAGTGAGATTTTTGGAGAGAACGCGCTTCGCCTGGAGGCTGAAGATATAACCCAGTTCCTCTTCAGAATGGTGTACATCAAGATGGGCGTTATCAGCAATACGAGGCGGCGTAGCAAACCGGTTGTTATAGGCTTCAATAAAGGTCGGCAACCATGCGTTTGCTGTTTCAATATCACTGATACCCTGAAGCCGCATTTCTTTGACCAGCCTGTCCTGCAGTGTCTGATTGGCACGCTCTACCCGCCCTTTTGCCTGCGGGCTGTTGGCATGGATTGGCTCGATGCCCAGTGTCTTTATCGCACGTGTGAACTGAGTCAACTCTCCTTCCCGCTCCGGGTTATTTACTCTGAATATACTGTGTCTGTCAGAATAGAGAGCCAGTGGTACGCCATGATCATTAAGGTAACCCCGGAGGGTTTCCATGTAAGCCCGGGTTGTTTCTGCAGGAGCGAATCGTAGCGCCATCAGAGCGCTGGTAGCATCATCGATAAAGACTATCAGTGTGCATTTGGGGCCCCGACCTTCAAACCAGTCATGAGGCGAGCCATCAATCTGGATGAGTTCACCGTAGGATGGGCGCCGCATCCGGCGCTGATAAATTCGGGCAAACTTACGACGACGTTCGCGCCATATGCCCTCCTCTACCATCCACTTCCTGAGAGTTTCAATGGATAAACACAAGCCGTGTATCTCGCGCAATTTTTCGCACGCAAGCGTAGGTCCAAAATCAGCGTAGCGGCCTTTGAGGAGTGAAATTACTGTTGCTCTGAATTCGGTAGAAAAGGAATTATTGGGACGCTTTCCACGTCGGCGGGAAACTAGACCAGAAGGCCCTTCATTTCTATACCGTTGCACCAGACGTTTAACCTGCCGAATAGAAATGCCAATGCGTGCCGCAGCTTGTTCCTGAGTAATATGGCGATTAAGTGACTCCTGAATAATGTGAAGTCGGTCGAGTTCCTTATGACTCATCGTAACAGTCTCTTTGATCATGAAAAATCCCCCAGAGAATTGTCTGGGGACATTTTAGAATGGTTCAAAGGGGACATTACAGCTTGGTGTTAACAATGGCCTTCTTCTCCTTGCATTTAAGCAGGCAAGAGGCTACTCTGAATGTGACTAGCATACAGGGGCCTCGGGTTGTACTGACCCCAAAAAGTTGGACAGTTAAACACGAGGCACATAGGTCTGGGTTCGATATTCAATTGGACTCAGACCTTTTAATTTCAGGCTAATTCT
>NZ_JBMKJI010000028.1:0-65014 GCF_049237025.1 Enterobacter cloacae complex sp. SYL001
CAAACGCCTCAGCGATTTACAGCCGGACCAGGGCATCGCTGACAGCCCTCAGTCATTTAGAAAGCAACTTTATTGCTTCTGCATAAAAAAATTACTGGGGATCCCTCTCCCTGTGGGAGAGGGAACCGATCGAGCACGTAGGCCCGGTAAGCGCAGCGCCACCGGGCAATTACAGCGCTACTGATTCTCTATCAACAACGCTTCCAGCAGATCCAGATCGTGCAGCAGCTTTTGCAGCGTCTCGTTGCTGATCTGCCGCGTCGCGCGCAGGTGATACAGCTCGGCACGCTCGGAGCGCAGCGCCGCCAGGCGGAAACGGCGCTCGAGGTTCTCTTCCTGCAACGAACTTTCCACGTCGTTACGTCCGTCAGCACGGCGACGCAAATTACCGATCACGCGTGAACTGACTTCCTTCAGCAGCTGGTTATCAATGTTCTCTTCGGCATCGGCGGCCAGACGCTCCTCCATCTTCTCGATGGCGACAATCGCCACTTCCGCCGTCGCCGCACGGGCAATCCGCTCTTCCTTATGCTGCTGCGAGGTGTCACCCGCATCAATATGCTGCAGCAGAATCGGCAGCATAATTACGCCGACAAACAGGGAGAAGAGGATCACGCCCGCCGCCAGGAACACCAGCTCGTAGCGCGCCGGGAAGACGTCGCCCGTCGGCAGAAGCAGAGGAATGGAGAGCACACCAGCAAGGGTAATCGCCCCGCGAACGCCCGCGAAAGAGGCAATCAGCAGCTCGCGCGTGGTCCAGGAGCCGAACTCCATCGGCTTTTTGGTCAGGAAGCGAACGCTGAACTTCTTCATCGTCCACAGCCAGCCGAAACGCACCAGCATTAGCGAAAGGTAGATGAGTACGATATCGGTAAACAGCATCCAGACTTCAACGTTTGGATCCGCTTCGGCCGCGATCAGCGAAGATTCCATAATGCCCGGCAGTTGCAGGCCCAACAGCAGGAACACCATGCCGTTAAAGACAAACTCGAGCATCGCCCAGGTACTGTTCGCGCGCAGACGCATCGCCAGCGGCGCCCGGCGCATCACGCCGGAACGGGTGATGGTCATCCCCGCGGCTACCGCCGCCAGAATGCCCGACACGCCGATATGTTCGGCAATCAGGTAAGAGGCGAACGGCAGCAGGAACAGCAGGACGATCTGCGTCGCCGGTTCATCGCCGCCCCAGCGGCTGAGGAAGCGCAGCGAACGACCGTACAGCCAGCTTACAACAAAGCCTGCGAGGATACCGCCAATCGCCACCTTGAAGAATTCGAGGGTTGCACCGCCGACGGTAAAGACCATGGTGCCCATGGCTACCGCCACGGCAAACTTCAGGGCGACCAGGCCGGAAGCGTCGTTCATCAGCGCCTCGCCCTGCAAAATGCCCATGATTTTCTTAGGAATGCGCCCTTCGCCCACAATGCCGGACAGCGCCACGGCGTCGGTCGGCGACAGCACGGCAGCCAGCGCAAAGGCGGGTATAAGCGGGATCCCCGGTACGGCCCAGTAGATCAGGAAACCAATCCCGACCACGGTAACGACCACCAGCGCCAGCGCCAGACCGAAGATCTCTCGCCCGTGCTCAAGAAATTCGCGCGTCGGCGTTTTCCAGCCATCGGCAAACAGCAGCGGCGGGATAAACAGCACGAGGAACAGTTCCGGATCGAACTCCACGTGCAGACCGAACGTCGGCCACGCCAGCAGCGCGCCGATAGCTATTTGCATTAAAGGCAGGGGGACCTGGAAGGGCAGTACGCGTGTAACCACCCCGGATAATGAGACCACAAGGGTCATGATGAGTATTGTGAAGAAAATTTCCATGCGTTCCCTGTTTGCTGTGTTTCTTTTTAAGCCAAACCTGAGGCGTCGTGCCTCTTATTCTATCCTCTCCAGAGTAACGTAAAAGACAACGGGATGAGTCCTGAAAATAAAAACGGGCGGCCTGAGCCACCCGTTTTCGCATCAATGGATAACTTAAATTGCCCAGCCGCCCGCGTAGAACGCCACCAGCGCAACGGCGATGACAACGGTACCGATGTTCAGCTTGCGCCACTCACCGGAGACCAGACGCCCAATCACCAGCGAGGCGAAACCGATCATAATGCCGGTCACGATGTTACAGGTCAGCACGATAAAGACCGCGGTGATCAGACCGGACATGGCATCAACAAAGTCAGCAAAGTCGATTTTCGCCACGTTGCTCAGCATCAGCAGGCCGACGTACATCAGCGCAGGTGCGGTCGCGTAAGCTGGCACCAGATAAGAGAGCGGAGAGAGGAACAGGATCAGCAGGAACAGTACGCCAACGGTAATAGCCGTCAGGCCGGTTTTGCCGCCTGCCGCCGTACCCGCTGCGGACTCAATGTACACTGCCGCTGGCGCTGCACCCACCAGGCCAGAGAAAACGCTGCTCAGGGAGTCGGTGGTCAGCGCTTTGCCGCCGTCAATGATCTGGCCGTCTTTGTCCAGCAGGTTAGCCTGCCCCGCCACCGCGCGGATGGTCCCGGTGGCGTCAAACACCGCGGTCATTACCAGCGCCAGCACGCTTGGCAGGATCACCGGGTTCAGCGCGCCCACAATATCCAGGCTGCCAATCAGGGAGTTACCGTTGTCATCGCTCAGCGACGGCATGGCGAAAATCCCGGAGAAATGAACGGACGGGTCGAAGATCAGACCGACGATGGACACGCCGATAATGGTCAGCAGAATGCCGCCCGGCACTTTCAGTTTTTCCAGGCCAATGATCACCGCCAGACCCACCAGCGACATAATTACCGGGAAGCTCGCGAAGTTACCCAGCGCAACCGGCAGGCCGTCCAGCGGGTTCTTGATGACCAGACCCACGCCGTTGGCGGCAATCAGCAGCAGGAACAGGCCGATGCCGATACCGGTGCCGTGCGCCACGCCCTGCGGCAGGTTGCGCAATATCCAGCTACGGATGCCGGTAGCAGAGATCACGGTGAACAGAACACCCATCAGGAACACCGCGCCGAGCGCTACGGGGACGCTGATATGCTGGCCCAGCACCAGGCTGAAGGCGGTAAACGCGGTCAGGGAGATGGCGCACCCGATCGCCAGCGGCAGGTTCGCCCACAGGCCCATCACAATCGAACCCACACCCGCAACCAGGCAGGTGGCAACGAAGACCGCCGCTGGCGGGAAACCGGCTTTGCCGAGCATGCCCGGCACCACGATGACGGAGTACACCATCGCCAGAAACGTGGTCAGACCGGCAACAACTTCCTGGCGCACGGTGCTGCCGCGAGCAGAAATTTTAAACATGGCGTCAAGTGAACCGCCGGTACGCGCAGATGGCGTAGACATAGAAAACATCCCCTGAAAATTTTTATTGAAAGTCCGTAAGCGTGGTGGAGACTCCACTGCCAGCGAAACGTCAAATCCTTGTGCTGCGTTTGCGACGAAAGGGGCGTCACAAAAAAAGCAAACGTTTAGCTCCGCGCTTACAAAACGGGTGGTCAAATGTAGGCAAACGATTATCTAGCCTAATACCCGCCCTTTTCAACTGAACTTTCTCGTTTTTCGCTAAAATTGCCTCATGACGATGAAGAATTAAGCAGAGGATGCGCAAACGTTATCGTCCATGCGCAATTTCGTTACATTTCATCCCCCGCCGGGTATCGTCAGCGGGCCGCCTTTCGCAAGCGTTGTCTGCCAGCCCGGACGTGCCTCCACTCTCTGTTTCCACGCCGCTATGTGGTCGAGATTGTCGATGCCGCCTCTCGCCAGCAGGGCGAAGAGGGGAAAACTCATCTGGATGTCCGCCATGGTCAGCGTGTCGCCGGCAAACCAGCTGTTTTCGGCAAGATGATCGTTAATAAAGCGCGCATGCGTTTCCAGCTGGCGGTTGAGATACGCTTTTTGCACCCCCTGCCCCAGCGCCTTACCCAGCGTGCGCAGGCCAAACGGGACGGGGGGTTTGCCGAGGCTGTTAAATACCAGCTTCATTAACAGCAGCGGCATCAAAGATCCTTCGGCGTAATGCAGCCAGAAGCGATACTGCACTTTATGAGCGGGATCTAACGGTTTGAATCGTGACGCCGAATCGTACGTTTCCTGAAGATATTCCAGAATCGCGCCTGATTCAGCCAGAACCAGTCCGTTATCTTCCAGTACCGGGGATTTTCCCAGCGGATGCACTTTTTTGAGCGCGTCTGGTGCGAGCATGGTTTTTTCGCGCTGGTAGCGCACAATCTCATATGTCAGACCCAGTTCTTCCAGCGCCCAGAGGACGCGATGGGAACGAGACTGGTTAAGGTGGTGGACCGTTAGCATGATGTTCTCCGGTGATTCATACTTTTTAACTATAGAAAACTGAACAACTTCACGAAAAAAATTCGGCTAAAATCTCATCATCTCCGGTGGCAAAAACGGCGGCCGGGCATAGAATTAAAGTGTCAGTACAAACCGGAACCTCCTCCACAAGCTCGACACGAGGAGTACTGATGTCGGGGGAAACCCTCCCGTGAGCCAGCGGGATAGAGAGAAAGACAAAGACCGGAAAAAACTAAAGCGCCCTTAGTGGCGCTTTAGTTCTTTATGCTTGTTGCCGGATGGCGGCTGCGCCTTACCCGGCACACACCTCTCAATCCTCCTCCAGCAACCGCGCCCCTGTTCCCTGCTCGCCCAGCCTGTCACCCGGGTTACGCAGCGGACAATCGCTACGTGATAAACACCCGCAACCAATGCAGCCATCCAGTTCATCGCGCAGGGCCACCAGCGTGTGAATACGACGATCCAGTTCTTCTCGCCACTGGGACGACAGCTGCTTCCACTCTTTCGCGCTCAGCGAGTGTCCTTCCGGCAATACGCCGAACGCGTCGCCGATGGTAGCCAGGGGGATGCCGATACGTTGCGCAATTTTGATAATCGCCACGTAGCGGAGCACATCGCGAGTATAGCGCCGCTGGTTTCCGGCGTTACGGATACTTTTTATTAACCCTTTGCTTTCATAGAAGTGGAGCGCCGACACCGCCACGCCGCTTCGTTTCGCCACTTCACCGGGGGTTAACAGCGCTTTGATGCGCGGTAATCTCTTTTCCATAAAACCTCTTTACCTCAAGTTTACTTGAGGAATTATACTCCCCCGCAGAGAAAACGACGAATCAACCAGGACAGATGTCTCCACAGAGGGGTAACCTTATGTCGCATCAGCAAATTATTCAGACGCTTATTGAATGGATTGATGAACATATCGACCAGCCGTTGAACATTGATGTGGTCGCTAAGAAGTCGGGCTATTCGAAATGGTATTTACAGAGAATGTTCCGCACCGTAATGCATCAAACGCTGGGTGACTACATTCGCCAGCGCAGGCTCCTGCTGGCGGCTCAGGCGTTACGCTCAACGCAGCGGCCCATTTTTGATATCGCAATGGATCTGGGCTATGTGTCGCAGCAGACCTTTTCCCGCGTCTTCCGCCGCGAGTTTGACCGTACGCCGAGCGACTACCGCCATCAGCTCAATTAATGCGTGTTAACGCAAGGGTTGCTGCTGCCAGGCCATAAATGCCTGGGGCGGCATCGCTTTCGCGAAGTGCCATCCCTGACAATACTGCACGCCACGCTTCAGCAGCCAGCTCACCTGCTCCCCCGTCTCGACCCCTTCCGCAATGGTTTTCAGCCGCAGGCTTTGCGCCATCTCAATGATGTGCTCGGCAATCAGGTGGCTGGTGCTGTTGGTGGTTAAGGTATCGATAAAAGATTTGTCGATTTTCAGGATATCGACGTTCAGCGAATAGAGGTTATGCAGGTTAGAGTAGCCGGTTCCGAAATCATCAATCGCCACTTCATACCCCGCCTGGCGAAACGCCTGAATGACCGGCGTGGTTTTCGGCACGTCAATAAACCCCCGCTCCGTCACCTCAATTTTTATTTGCTGCGCGCGAACCGAGTAAAAGCGGGCTTTGTCGGAGATCAGTGCAATAAGACGCGAAGAGTGAAAATCCGACGCCGACAGGTTAATCGAGACATACAGATCGGGGTGAGCGGCAAGAAAATGGCCCAGATCGGTGAACACCTCCTCCACGACGTAATCCGTAATGCGCTCAATCATCCCCTCTTTTTCGGCCAGGGGAATAAATTCCGCCGGGCTCATAACCTGACCGTTGAATCCTGGCCAGCGCAACAACGCCTCTGCTCCCACGCACTGGTTATTTTTTATATCAATAATGGGCTGATAATGGACGCACAGCTGGCGTTTATTCAGCGCCCGGTGCAGAAGTCGGCCAGGCGAATTGAATTCACGGTGTGTTCGCGACCACACCAGCAAAATAATAATGCTGCAAATCATCCCCAGCGGTAGCGTCAGAGTAGCCTGATGATAAAGCGTTTTATAAAAACGGGCATTGGAGGTTGAAACGATGGCCGCAATGGGCCTCTGCTCTGATTTTACGATCGTATAAAAACGGTCATCTTTCTGAAAAGTCGTTTCCTGATGTCGGAGCATCGAATGCAATAAAGAAATATTGGCTTTCTGACTCACAGAAAAGAATGCATTGCTGACGGTGTCATACACTCCCCACGACAGGGAACGATCGTCTGACATCACCTCACTGTACGAAAGCGGGTTGACCACTGCGACATAATTTCCGCGCTGCATATATATCATTTTATAACCATTAAAAAATGGCGTATCGCGAAAATAATAGATAGCAACGTCGGGTTTACGTGTGTAATTGGCAGCGGGGATGATGTAAGGATGATCCGGCGTAAAAAGGGTCGAGCAGAGAAAGTCCTGGCCTTCAGCATAAATTAAATCGGCAACAAAAAGGCGACCGCGGGAAACGTTCAACATATATTGACGATGCTCCGGCGTACACACTTTACCCTGATATTTTTCCGCGTCTTCCCGGGCCATATCAACCTGTTGAATAACCCGTTCAGTTTTGTTTAAAGCAAGTTCAGCAAACGTGCGCAGCTGAGCGCTGATTTCCGACACGGCTCTAAGCTGGGCAAACCATAGCGCAAGCATCACCGGCAGCATAACTACCATGATAATCCCGACCGCTTTGAGCATTTTGCGCCGCGCGCTACGATTCATTTCCCGCTCTGTATCCCTGCATGTTGTACGCCTGTAGCAATGAAGACCGGCTGCTTTGATAAACAGGTGATTACGTTGCATGAATCATGGGAAGTTAGCAACTGACTTTTGGTATTAAAAATCCTAAAATTCGTGATGCCGATAATATTTTCCCGTAAGCCAAACTAAAAGTATTCATTTCGTTTCTGATAAGGATAATAATTACCCGCGACAGGTGTGGAAAATTCGTTGGCTGAAATAGCCTGCTCTTTGTTCTTATACTGATTTATAAATAATCAGACGCCAGAACCGTTTTTCCTCTTCCCGTACGCTTGGCGTCATATAATGCCTTATCAGCACGCATCAGTATGGCAGAAGTATCCCGTTGCCCCTGACAGACTTCAACCACCCCGGCGCTGAAAGAGAGTACCAGCGTTTTATCGCCCACACGCAGCGGTTTTGAGATCAGCGCGGCACGCAGCCGGGAAGAGAGCAACGTAGCGGCCATACCATCCGTACGCGCCAGCAGAAGAACAAACTCTTCGCCCCCTACCCGTCCCAGTGCCGACCCGGCCGGGCTCACTTCGCGAATACGGTCGCAAAAGTGAATCAATGCCGCATCGCCAACCTGATGTCCCCACCGATCGTTGATCTGCTTGAAATAATCGAGGTCGAACATCAGGAGACAGAAATGGCTACTGACATCCTGCGGCGAACTGGCTGCCAGCGCCACTTTGAGCCGTTGTAAAATTGTCGAGCGATTCAGACAGCCCGTCAGATCGTCCGTGGTGGCTTTGACGGTCAGCTGCTGTTCTGCTTTTTTACGTTCGGTGATATCGAGGCCAATATTGAGAATGGAGTTATCCGGTAAAAGGATGTTTGACCAGAGGATGGTTAACGGCGTCCCGTCTTTACGCACCGGGTGCCATTCGTACATATCCTTAAGTGGTGCGAAACGAACCGACTCCTGCACGCGCTGTCGCTCCTCGGGATCCGGGTAAAACAGGGCCAGCGGATCGGGGTGCTCGCCGATTTCAGTCATACTCCAGCCAAAGACTTTTTCGCATTCGGCGTTCCACAATACACACCGGTTATGCCTGTCAAAGGCGTTCATCAATACCGGAGCACGTTCAAATAAAGTTTTATATTGCGTGACGACGCGCTGCATCTCTTGCGCTGTTTTTTCCCGCACGATGATGTCATCAAAATAATCTTTTAGCTTCTCGACCAATACCACCACGATATTTTTCAATATCGGCAGCGAGGTCAGTTTTTCATTAAAAGCCAAAAAGAAATAAACACTGCACTGTCTGCCATGCGCTGAGAGTTTACACAGCACGCCGCTTTGCAGCCGCGCATAGCCCGGGTGCTGAGGGGAAAATACCGCCCGGCCAATATGCTCTTTCCAGTAGATAACGCGCCAGGCGCGGTGATGCCGCTGCAACAGGGTGCTGGCAAGAAAATCCGCCACGTTGAAGGCGTGACACGTCACGTCGCCGGCACAAACCACGCGCGGCCCGTCTGCGGATTCGACACTGACCCACGAGAGATTTGCCCCCAGTGCGCTGTTGATGATTTCCAGCATTTCAACCGGCGAACACTGCGCGTTGAGTTGTGGCATCAGCTTCGCCAGGGCGTGCAGAGCCTGCATGCTGTCGTTAATAATCTCGCGTCTTTTTTCTTTCATTATCTTTTCGCAGGTCATTAATCGAGAGAGCAACCGCAATAACTCATATCTGAATAAAAGAATAAGACCACGAAATCAAAGAGTATGCTGAGTGTTAAAAAAGAATAAAAATCCAAAAAAAACCAAATAATTCAATGTGATGAATTATTTTTGCGGGTACATTTATTGTTCCACACAAGCATAATCCATAGACATACTGCTGTAAACGCTATACAGCGAGGGTGTTTTGCAAAGGTTTTGCTATCTGAATGAATTAAAAATAAAAATTCCGGCTAAGCGCCGATCTGAGCGAGTACGATATATTTTCCCCGGTTATAAACCCACTTTTACCTCATACGATACTGGCGAATAAAACAGCAAATGTGATATAGTTCACACATATTATGTAACGAGAAACATTGTTTCATTCCAGTTCGTCTGTTTTGTCGAGGATGGGTTTTATGGCAACCATTACCACCAGCATGGTGCTCCTGCGCTGGCCGTTGTTGAGCGCGGTTTTGATGTTCCTGGCCAGCACGTTAAACATTCAGTTCCGAAAGTCCGACTACGCAGGTCTTGCTGTGATTAGCACCCTGTTAGGGTTGGGTGCCGCATGCTGGTTCGCGACAGGTTTGCTCGGCATTACGCTGGTGGATATGGCCGCCGTCTGGGAAAACATTAAAGTGGTGATGGTTGAAGCCATGAGCCACACTCCGCCAGACTGGCCGATGGTGATTACCTGATAGCCTGTTATAAAAAACCCAGACATTGTCTGGGTTTTTTGTGTTTCACGCGTCTGGATATCAGAACGGGATATCGTCGTCGAAGTCCATTGGCGGTTCGTTAGACGGTGCCGGAGCAGACTGCTGCTGCGGACGAGACTGCGCGCCGCCGCTGAACTGATTGCCGCCCTGAGGCTGTTGAGGCTGACCCCAACCGCCCTGCTGCTGGCCGCCACCTGCCGGTGCGCCACCGCCCTGACGACCACCCAGCATCTGCATGGTGCCGCCTACGTTGACCACCACTTCCGTGGTGTATTTTTCCTGACCGGATTGATCGGTCCATTTGCGGGTACGCAGCTGGCCTTCGATATAGACCTGAGAACCCTTACGCAGATACTCACCGGCCACTTCAGCCAGTTTGCCAAACAGCACAACGCGGTGCCATTCGGTCTGCTCTTTCATTTCACCGGTCGCTTTATCACGCCAGGATTCGGAAGTAGCCAGCGTAATGTTGGCAACTGCGCCACCACTCGGCATGTAGCGTACTTCCGGGTCCTGGCCCAGATTACCGACGAGAATCACCTTGTTTACGCCTCTGCTGGCCATGTTCGTGTCTCCTGAATACGTTTCTTAATAGTGTAAACGCGCGAGTGTACCATTACCATGCGACACTTTGATAGTTGCGTAGCATGTTCCAGAGTTCTCTCGCGGACTCGACATTGTTACACAGTGAATCAGAAAATGCATTCCAATACTGTATATTCAAACAGGTCATTTTGTGTCATAATTAGCCGTTTCTGACAGCCGTTTGTCCTTCAAACAAATCAGGCAATCCGTGTTCCAACCGGGAAAGGTGAATGGATAAGATCGAAGTTCGGGGCGCCCGCACCCACAATCTCAAGAATATCAACCTCATAATCCCTCGCGACAAACTCATCGTCGTGACCGGGCTTTCGGGGTCTGGCAAATCCTCACTGGCTTTCGACACTTTGTATGCCGAAGGACAGCGTCGTTACGTTGAATCGCTCTCGGCGTACGCGCGTCAGTTCCTGTCGCTGATGGAAAAACCGGATGTCGACCACATTGAAGGGTTGTCTCCTGCTATCTCCATTGAGCAGAAATCCACATCGCATAACCCGCGTTCTACGGTCGGTACCATTACCGAAATCCATGACTACCTGCGTCTGCTGTATGCGCGCGTGGGCGAGCCGCGTTGTCCGGATCATGACGTTCCGCTGGCGGCCCAGACCGTCAGCCAGATGGTGGATAACGTGCTGTCTCAGCCGGAAGGCAAACGCCTGATGCTGCTGGCGCCAATCATTAAAGAGCGTAAGGGTGAACACACCAAAACGCTGGAAAACCTGGCAAGCCAGGGCTATATCCGCGCCCGTATCGATGGCGAAGTGTGTGACCTGTCCGATCCGCCAAAGCTGGAGCTGCAAAAGAAACACACCATCGAAGTGGTGATTGACCGCTTTAAGGTACGTGAAGATCTGGCGACGCGTCTGGCGGAATCCTTTGAAACGGCGCTGGAACTGTCGGGCGGCACGGCGGTGGTGTCAGACATGGACGATGCGAAAGCGGAAGAGCTGCTCTTCTCCGCCAACTTCGCCTGCCCGATTTGCGGCTACAGCATGCGCGAGCTGGAACCGCGCCTGTTCTCGTTCAACAACCCAGCGGGCGCGTGCCCGACCTGTGACGGCCTCGGCGTTCAGCAATATTTCGACCCGGACCGCGTGATCCAGAACCCGGAGCTGTCGCTGGCGGGTGGCGCCATTCGAGGCTGGGATAAGCGTAATTTTTATTACTTCCAGATGCTGAAATCGCTGGCAGAGCACTATAAGTTCGACGTTGAAGCCCCGTGGGCCAGCCTGAGCGCGAACGTACATAAAGTGATCCTGTTCGGTTCCGGCAAAGAGAACATCGAGTTCAAGTACATGAACGATCGCGGTGACACTTCCGTGCGTCGCCACCCGTTCGAAGGGGTGCTGCACAACATGGAGCGCCGCTACAAAGAGACCGAATCCAGCGCGGTGCGTGAGGAGCTGGCGAAGTTCATCAGCAACCGCTCCTGCGCCACCTGCGAGGGTACACGTCTGCGTCGCGAAGCGCGTCACGTGTTTGTTGAAAACACGGCGCTGCCGACCATCTCAGACATGAGCATCGGTCACGCAATGGACTTCTTCAACAACCTGAAGCTCTCCGGCCAGCGCGCGAAAATCGCCGAAAAAGTGCTGAAAGAGATCGGCGATCGCCTCAAGTTCCTCGTGAACGTCGGCCTGAACTACCTGACGCTTTCCCGATCGGCTGAAACGCTCTCCGGCGGTGAAGCCCAGCGTATCCGCCTGGCGAGCCAGATTGGCGCGGGCTTAGTCGGCGTGATGTACGTGCTGGATGAGCCGTCTATCGGCCTGCACCAGCGCGACAACGAACGCCTGCTCGGCACGCTGGTTCACCTGCGTAACCTTGGCAACACGGTGATTGTGGTTGAGCACGACGAAGACGCCATTCGCGCCGCAGACCACGTGATCGACATCGGCCCAGGCGCTGGCGTGCACGGCGGACAGGTGGTGGCAGAAGGGACGCTGAAAGACATTATGGCGGTGCCCGAGTCGCTGACCGGCCAGTACATGAGCGGCAAGCGCAAAATTGAAGTGCCAAAACAGCGCATGGCGGCGAACCCGGAAAAAGTGCTGAAGCTAACCGGGGCGCGCGGCAACAACCTGAAAGACGTGACCCTGACGCTGCCTGTCGGGCTGTTTACCTGCATTACCGGCGTGTCCGGTTCCGGTAAATCGACGCTGATCAACGATACGCTGTTCCCGATTGCGCAGACGGCGCTGAACGGCGCGACGCTGGCCGAGCCTGCACCGTACCGCGACATTCAGGGGCTGGAGCATTTCGACAAGGTTATCGATATCGATCAGAGCCCGATTGGCCGCACCCCACGTTCCAACCCGGCGACCTATACTGGCGTCTTTACGCCCGTCCGTGAACTCTTCGCGGGTGTACCGGAAGCGCGTTCGCGCGGCTACACGCCAGGACGTTTCAGCTTTAACGTGCGCGGCGGCCGCTGTGAAGCGTGCCAGGGCGACGGCGTAATCAAGGTTGAGATGCACTTCCTGCCGGATATCTACGTGCCGTGCGACCAGTGTAAAGGCAAGCGCTATAACCGCGAAACGCTGGAGATTAAGTACAAAGGCAAGACCATCCACGAAGTGCTGGATATGACTATCGAAGAGGCGCGCGAGTTCTTTGACGCCGTCCCTGCGCTGGCGCGTAAGCTGCAAACCCTGATGGATGTTGGTCTGACCTATATCCGTCTGGGGCAGTCAGCGACAACGCTGTCCGGTGGTGAAGCGCAGCGCGTGAAGCTGGCGCGTGAGCTGTCCAAACGCGGAACCGGTCAGACGCTGTATATTCTGGACGAGCCGACCACCGGCCTGCATTTTGCGGATATCCAGCAGCTGCTGGACGTGCTGCACCAGCTGCGCGATCAGGGCAACACCATCGTGGTGATTGAGCACAACCTGGACGTGATTAAAACCGCGGACTGGATTGTCGATCTCGGCCCGGAAGGCGGCAGCGGCGGCGGTGAAATCCTCGTCTCCGGTACGCCAGAGACCGTTGCAGAGTGCGAAGCCTCGCACACCGCGCGCTTCCTCAAACCGTTGCTGTAATCGTTACACGGAGAGCTGCTGTCGGATCGTTTCCGGCAGCAGTTCTACCGCCTGTTGATACGACGCATCTACCAGGTAGTAAATTTGCGAATCTGGCAGCGAGCCGTCGAGAAACACCGTACTCCAGTGTGCTTTATTCAGATGCTTGCTTGGCCTGACATCATCGTGCTGCTGGCGCAGTAAGTCGGCCAGTTCAGGACTGGTTTTCAGCGATGCCGCAGGACGTCCCTCAACCTCTTTTACCATCGCGAACAACACATCACCCACTTTGATCTGCGTGGCTTTCCAGTCGCTGTGAACGCTCTGTTCTGCGCCCGGCTTGCTCATGCAGTACTGAAGTATCTCCGAAATTGTCATCTTTATTCCCCTTGTAGCGTTGCGATAATTTTACGCGAACCACCGTGAATGCGATGTTCTCCCAGCCAGATCCCCTGCCACGTTCCCAGCAGCAGCCGTCCGTTGTGGACCGGCAGCATCAACGAGACCCCCAGCAAAGAGGATTTGATGTGCGAAGGCATATCATCCGCCCCCTCGTAATCATGGTCATACGGGGCGTTATCCGGGACGGTTTTCAGAAAATGCCGCTCCATGTCAGACCGGACGGTGGGATCGCAATTTTCATTGAGCGTGAGAGAAGCAGACGTGTGTTGAAGCAGCAGATGCAGCAAACCCGTTTTGACGCGCGGCAGGTCGCGGATTTGCCCGATGACTTCGTCCGTCACCAGGTGAAATCCGCGTGGTTTTGCGCTTAAGGTCAGGGTCTGTTGATACCACATGTGCTGCTCCGTGTTGAAAGATGAATCTTTCTAAGTGTGCAGCAAGAAAGCGAAAGGTAAAACCCGCGCGGCGAGATTTGCTTAAAAAAGCATTCACCCCGCCGTAAATGCATCAGTATTCGGAGTTAACGATCACCTCTTCACCAAATTTTCCGGCCATTGGCAGCGGTCGGTAGGTGGAGTTCGAGGCGCGTAACACCCGGATGCCTCTTGCTCCCACGTCGTGCGCCGCGGTGATGTCGTTATCTGAATCACCGTAGAACACCTTGATATTTTTCTTTTCCAGCCACTGGGTTTTGGTGTTTTGCCCTTCCTGGTCCCCGGCAAAAATGACCGGATTCATGCTGGCCGCCGGGATCAGAAAATCATCCTGTAGCGTTTTCGAGACGGTTTCGGTTTTGGTCTGGCTACGTCCGGTCACGAAGTAAATGCTGTCGCCGCGCTTTACGTGCATGGCGATCAGCGCGCGGGCAACCTCTTTCGGGATACTGAACTCATCCCAGCCGTTGTTCATCTTTTCCCAGAATTCCGGGTTTTTCAGATAGGCTTCGCTGTCCGGGGAGTACGTTATTTTGCCGCGCCAGAAACCGGGGCTGGAGAAGAGAACGGTATCGTCAATATCGAAGCCCACGGCCATCGGCGGGCGACCCGTCAGGCTGTTTTCGATTTGTGCCACTGAAACCCAGTGAATGGGGGCCTGTTCGGCAAGAATGGCGGCGGTGGTGCCGGTGTAAAGCGGCGTGGGTGCAGAAGCCCGCGCAACAACGGTACTATTAAGCGAGAACAATAAGCAGGCGGCGCTGAGCGCCAGTGTGATCTTGCGCATGTTTTCCCCTGAATATTCAGTTTGTTATCTTTTTATTTTGAGCGAATGGTCAAAAACTATCCGACCATAACCCCAGCGGGAGGGGAAGAAAAGGAGTTTTTGCTTATGAAGCTGAATAAAAAGAAGACGATCACAAAGCGCAGAAGAAACGTGTAGACCCGGTAAGCGAAGCGCCGCCGGACAATGACTGGCACCGGCGCGAACAAAAAAAGCCGGGTGGCGGCTGCGCCTTACCCGGACTACATATAGCATGCAAGTAAGTGAATACTTACATTACGGATGCAAACGCCTGCGCCACGCGCTGGACGTTGCCAGCATTCAGCCCCGCCACGCACATACGGCCGCTGGCGATCAGGTAGACGCCGAACTCTTCCCGCAGGCGATCGACCTGCGCCGCGCTCAGTCCGGTATAGCTGAACATCCCGCGCTGCTTGAGAAGATAATCAAAGTTATGTCCAGGCACGGCTTCTTTCAGAACGTTAACCAGCTCCTGACGCATCGACAGGATGCGCTTACGCATGCCTTCCACTTCCGCAAGCCAGGTGGCTTTCAGCTGATCATCGCCCAGTACGGTCGCGACCACCTGCGCACCAAAGTTCGGCGGGCTGGAGTAAATACGGCGGACCGTCGCTTTCAGCTGACCGAGTACGCGTCCCGCGGCTTCGGCGTCTTCACACACCACGGACAGACCGCCGACGCGCTCGCCGTAGAGGGAGAAGATTTTTGAGAAAGAGTTGCTGACCAGCGCAGGCAGACCCGCGCTGGCAATCGCGCGAATGGCGTAGGCGTCCTCCTCCATGCCCGCCCCAAAGCCCTGATAGGCAATGTCGAGGAACGGGATCAGGTTACGCGCCTTCAGTACCTCGATCACCGCATCCCACTGGGCATTGGTGAGGTCCGCACCGGTCGGGTTATGGCAGCACGGATGCAGCAATACGATACTGCGCTCCGGCAGGGTGTTCAGTTTTTCCAGCAGCGCATCAACGCGTACGCCGTTGGTTTCGCTGTCGAACCATGGATAGGTCGCAACCTTAAAGCCCGCGCCTTCAAAGATGGCCACGTGGTTTTCCCACGTCGGGTCGCTGACCCACACGCCGGAATCCGGGAAGTACTTTTTCAGGAAATCTGCGCCTACCTTCAGCGCACCCGAGCCACCCAGCGTCTGGATAGTCGCCACGCGCTTTTGCGCGAGCACCGCGTGATCCGCACCAAACAGCAGCGGCGCAATGGTATTACGGTAGGTATTTAACCCTTCCATCGGCAGATAAAGCGAAGCACCGTGCGGGGTTGCGTTCAGATGCGCTTCGGCTTCGGCAACGGCTTTCAGTTGAGGAATGATGCCGTCCTCGTTGTAATAAAGACCGATGCTGAGGTTCACTTTGTCGCTGCGAGGATCTTCTTTGAAACGCTCCATCAAGGAGAGGATAGGGTCGCCGGCGTAGGCGTCTACTTTCTGAAACACGCGATGTTCTCCGGATTATTATGAGGCAGGATTTTCAACAATAAACCGGAAGCAGGAGAAGGTCGAGAAGGTTATGAAAACCGTTTCTGGATATGCCCACGAATTTGTTCGATACGTTCAGACGTCGACCCTGTGACTCGTAAATACGGGATATTTCGGCGCGCCAGTTCAGCGATATACCACGACTGCTGCCTGCGGCGAAACGCCGCGCCTTGCCTGGTACCGTCCTGTACAAAGGGAAATTCATCGCCGCACAGTACAACCAGCGAGTAGTCCCGCCCGGCTAAGTCGTACAGCGCCTGAGGCGCCGAGCCATACTGGTAGAGGGTATAAAACAGCGTGGTTAAGGGCGACGTATCACAAATCAGATAAGGCGCCGTGCTGGCTGCGTCCTCACGCCGCACCTGCTCGCGCGCAATATGCAGGAGATTGTCGCATTCCAGTACTCCGTTCTTTTCTTCCCAGTATTCGCGCCCGAACTCAGCGACATAGGGCGCGTTAAGCGCTGCTGCCAACGCCCGGGAAAGCGTGCTTTTGCCCGTCGACTCGCCGCCCAATAAGCAAATTCGAAAGACAAAACTCCGGTAAACCTCCGCCGAGAGCATCTCGCGGTAGCGATGAACATCAGAGCGAATAAGCGTTCCTGAGGGCGCATCAGGGCCCTCCGGGCGCTGAAGCCGCACGTGCGTGACCGGTTTGCCAAAACGCTGGCTTAATACGCGGGCAAAGCCATCGCCGTAATCCTCCGCAGTGAATACGGCGTCCGGTCGGCAGTGAAAGAAGCGTTCGCATAGGGTAGCCACGTAGTGTCGGTGGCGATCGGCATCTGCGTCGTTGGGCGGCGGCGGTTCAATATCATGGCCCGCCGCGATCTCTGGCGAAAACACCAGGTGACGACACCGCGGGAAACGCGTCTGTAGCCACTGAAGGCGCTTTTCGGGTTCGCACCCCGGCATTTCCGGTAGCGAATAGCTGATGATAAACACCGTCTCGCACCGGGCAAGCGCAGCGTTGATAAGCAATTCATGTCCTGCGTGTAAGGGCGCGAACTTGCCGACAATCAGACCCTCTGCGTAAGGTTTCATCGCGCGCGGATCTCCTTACGCCATTGATATAAACCGTGCCAGGCGTTAAACCAGAACACCAGATACAGAACCGCGGTCAAATGCAGGCCCCTCATCGCATACAGCGGCACGGCAAGGGTATTGACGGCAAGCCAGACGTACCAGTTCTCCAGGCGTCGGCCCATAAGCATGAACTGCGCCAGGATGCTGAAAGTTAAAATGATGGAGTCCAGCCAGGGCGCCCAGGCGTTGGTATACCGATGCAATAAAAGCCCGTACAGCGCCGCTACTGCCACGGCACAGGCCAGCAGAAGGAGAAAATGTCTGGGGTGGGTTCGCCGCACCGGCAATACCTCTCCGCGGTTTCCTTTCAGCCAGTGCACCCAACCCGTTATGCTCGTGATAATGAAAAAGAGCTGTAGGGTAACATCGGCATAGAGCTGCACTGAATAGAAGACCCAGGCGTATAGCCCGCTGCCGAGAATACCGATCCACCACGTGTTGATATTGTTTCTGGCCGCCAGCCAGACAGAGAGCGCATAGGCCAGACAAGCAGCCATTTCAGATGGTGACATATCCCTTCCCGGATACTGTGATTAGTCGACGTATTTCATCGCTACCCTTGAGGTTAGGCGCGTGATAAGTTCGTAAGCACTCACTTTTGTTATTTCAGCAATACGCTCTACCGGCAGGCCTTCGCCCCACATCACCGCATCGTCACCCGCTTTATCCTGCGCGTCGGGTCCCAGATCGACACAAATCATGTCCATCGCCACACGGCCGACAATCTTCACTTCGCGACCATTGACCAGTACCGGCGTACCCGTTGGCGCGGCGCGCGGATAGCCGTCGCCGTAGCCCATCGCTACCACGCCAAGCCGCGTGTCGCGCTCACTCGTCCAGGTGCCGCCGTAACCTACCGGCTCGCCTGCTTTGTGCTCACGCACGGCAATCAGCTTTGAAACCAGCGACATCACCGGCTTAAAGCCGAAGTCCGGTCCCCAGGGTTTGTTCTCAAGCGGGGAAACGCCATACAGGATAATCCCCGGACGCGCCCAGTCGAAGTGCGACTGCGGCCACAGCAGAAGGCCGCCGGACGCCGCAATGGAGCGCATCCCCGGTTTGCCTTCGCAGAAGGTGGTGAAGATATCAAGCTGCTGTTCCGTTGCGCCGCATTCAGGCTCATCGGCGCGGGCAAAGTGGCTGACGATATTCACCGGCTGACGCACGTTCTTGCACTGGCACAACCGCTGATAAAACGCTTCGGCATTCTCCGGGCGCACGCCCAGGCGGTGCATGCCCGTGTCGAGCTTCATCCACACGGTGACCGGCTCGCTCAGTTCGGCCGTTTCCAGCGCGGCCAGCTGTTCTTCGTTATGCACCGCCGTGTGCAGGTGCTGATCGGCAATGGTCGGCAGGTCCGAGGCTTCAAAAAAGCCTTCGAGGAGCAGAATCGGTTGCGTAATTCCACCTGCGCGCAGGCGGAGAGCTTCTTCGAGACGGGCGACGCCAAAAGCGTCGGCATCGGGGAGCGTTCGCGCGGTCTCAAGAAGACCGTGTCCGTAAGCGTTCGCTTTCACGACTGCAACGAGCTTACTGGCGGGCGCCAGTTCTCGCAGACGTTGCAGGTTGTGTCGCAGAGCGCGGCGGTTAATCACAACAGTTGCCGCTTGCATTTGAATTCCTTAGAAATTACTCATCATCATATTGAGGACCGGCATAGTTGTCGAAACGCGACCACTGGCCGTTAAAGGTCAGACGTACCGTACCGATGGGGCCGTTACGTTGCTTACCAATAATAATTTCGGCGATCCCTTTCAGATCGCTGTTCTCGTGATAAACCTCATCACGGTAGATGAACATGATTAAGTCGGCATCCTGCTCGATGGAGCCGGATTCACGCAGGTCGGAGTTGACCGGGCGCTTGTCTGCACGTTGTTCCAGAGAACGGTTTAGCTGCGACAGCGCCACCACCGGCACGTGCAGCTCTTTGGCTAACGCTTTGAGCGAGCGGGAAATTTCGGCAATCTCCAGCGTACGGTTGTCGGAAAGCGACGGAACGCGCATCAGCTGAAGGTAGTCGATCATGATGAGACCGATACCACCGTGTTCACGGGCGATACGGCGCGCGCGGGAGCGCACTTCCGTCGGCGTCAGGCCGGAGGAGTCATCAATATAGATGTTCCGTTTTTCCAGCAAAATCCCCATGGTGCCGGAGATCCGCGCCCAGTCCTCATCGTCGAGCTGACCGGTACGGATGCGGGTCTGATCCACACGCGACAGGGATGCCAGAGAACGCATCATGATCTGTTCTGAGGGCATCTCAAGACTGAAGATAAGAACCGGTTTATCCTGCAACATCGCCGCGTTTTCGACGAGGTTCATCGCAAATGTCGTTTTACCCATCGACGGACGCGCCGCGACGATAATCAAATCCGATGGCTGAAGACCTGCCGTTTTCTTGTTGAGATCGTCATAACCGGTGTTCACCCCCGTCACGCCATCGTGCGGCTGCTGGAAAAGCTGCTCAATACGCGCAACGGTGGCGTCGAGCACATCGGCGATGTTTTTCGGGCCTTCGTCTTTGTTCGCACGGCTTTCGGCGATTTTAAAGACGCGGGACTCGGCAAGATCAAGTAGATCTTCGCTGGTGCGCCCCTGGGGATCGAAACCGGCCTCGGCGATCTCATTCGCCACCGAGATCATCTCGCGGACAACGGCACGTTCACGGACGATATCAGCGTAAGCGCTGATGTTCGCGGCACTTGGCGTGTTTTTTGACAGTTCTGCCAGATAGGCAAACCCGCCGACACTGTCGAGCTGTCCCAGACGCTCCAGCGATTCTGCGAGTGTAATCAGGTCGATCGGGCTGCCCGACTCCTGCAAACGCGCCATTTCAGTAAAGATGTGGCGGTGCGGGCGGGTATAGAAGTCTTCCGCAACAACGCGCTCGGCGACGTCGTCCCAGCGTTCGTTATCCAGCATTAAACCGCCCAACACCGACTGTTCCGCTTCAATCGAGTGCGGCGGGACTTTTAACCCGGCGACCTGATAATCACGTTCACGGGGTTCAGTCTGTTTGTTGAAGGGTTTGTTTCCTGCCATAGTGAATGGAGTTACCGAGATAAAGAGTGGGTCGAAAGATTACCATAATTTTCTAACGGAGGGAGCATGGCAACACGCATTGAGTTCCAGAAACATGGCGGGCCAGACGTACTGCAAGCCGTGGAGTTTACCCCCACGGCACCTGGCGAGAACGAAATCCAGGTTGAAAACAAAGCGATCGGCATTAACTACATCGATACCTATATTCGCGGCGGTCTCTATCCGCCTCCGTCGATGCCGAGCGGACTGGGCACCGAGGCGGCCGGTATCGTCAGCAAAGTGGGCAGCGCGGTTAAGCACATTAAGGAAGGCGATCGCGTGGTGTACGCGCAGTCGGCGCTGGGCGCTTACAGCTCCATCCATAACGTTCCGGCCGAGAAAGCGGCGCTTCTGCCAAATGCGATCGGCTTCGAGCAGGCTGCCGCCTCATTCCTGAAAGGGCTGACGGTCTATTATCTGCTGCGCAAAACCTACGAAATTAAGCCTGACGAGCAATTCCTGTTTCACGCAGCCGCAGGTGGCGTAGGGCTGATTGCCTGCCAGTGGGCGAAAGCCCTGGGGGCGAAGCTGATCGGCACCACAGGCAGCGCGCAAAAAGCGCAGCGCGCGCTGGACGCGGGCGCATGGCAGGTGATCAACTACCGGGAAGAGAGCATCGTTGAGCGGCTGAAAGAGATCACTGGTGGCAAAAAGGTACGCGTGGTGTATGACTCGGTGGGGAAAGACACCTGGGAATCTTCGCTGGACTGCCTGCAACGTCGCGGGCTGATGGTGAGCTTCGGTAACGCCTCCGGGGCTGTCACCGGCGTGAACCTGGGCATTCTGAATCAGAAAGGGTCGCTGTATGTCACCCGCCCTTCCCTGCAAGGTTACATCACTAATCGGGAAGAACTTGAGGAAGCCAGCAACGAGCTGTTCTCGCTGATCGCCAGCGGGGTGATCAAAGTGGATGTGGCAGAAGCGCAGAAATATCCGCTGACCGATGCGCAACGTGCGCATGAGGTGCTGGAGAGCCGGGCAACCCAGGGCTCAAGTCTGTTAATTCCCTGAGCCATAAAAAGAAATTGGGCTTCCCATGGGAAGCCCTTTCTTTTTTTTAGTTCGGCTGTATGTAGGGTACAGCTCGATGAATTCTTTAGCGGCAGCCATAGTGACAGATTCGATAAGTAAATCCTATTCTGTTCTAAAGGTTGCTGCCGGAAAAGTTGCAGGTATGTGACGTACCCCTCAATACCTTAGTAACGGAAGCGGTTATTACGCTGATAAGTCGGCAGTTTTGGTGATTTAATCGCCCGTATGGCCCATACCACCGCAATCGCCAGAAGTAACCACGGCAAGAGTTTAATCGTCAGGGCAAATAATCCGCCGACAAACATCACCACCGTGGCCACAACGAGCGCGGCCAGAATACCGAGCAGCGACACGCCCGTGACCATCAGCATGATAAAGAAGCCAATCACAAAAAGTAGTTCCAGCATGGTGCTCTCCCACGAGTTCCCGAATGATGCTGCGATCATTACAAGAATCATGCCAAAAATAAGTTGTTGTTCTGAAAGCAAAACGCCCCGCAATGTGTTGCAGGGCGTGGCGTATTTGACCATCTTTTAGCGAAATTTAACGTTTATCCGCAACCAGACGCAGCGCGTGTTCCAGTACCTCAATATCCGCACCGGCTTTATGCGCGTTCTCGCTGAGATAACGACGCCACTGACGCGCACCAGGAATGCCCTGGAACAGGCCAAGCATATGGCGGGTAATGTGGCCCAGATACGTACCATGACTCAGCTCGCGCTCAATGTACGGATACATGGCGCGCACTACGGCCACGGGATCGGTGTCAGCACCCTCAACGCCAAAGATTTCCCGGTCAACCGTCGCCAGAATGCCCGGATTCTGATACGCCTCGCGTCCGACCATCACGCCATCCATATGTTCGAGGTGCGCTTTGGCCTCGTCCAGCGACTTAATACCGCCATTGATCGACATGGTCAGGTGTGGGAAGTCGCGTTTCAGCTGGTACACGCGCGGGTAGTCCAGCGGCGGGATCTCGCGGTTTTCTTTCGGGCTGAGGCCTGAGAGCCAAGCTTTACGGGCGTGGATGATAAACATCTCGCATTCACCCTTCCCTGATACCGTGTTGATGAAATCACACAGAAACTCATAGCTATCCTGGTCGTCTATGCCGATACGGGTTTTGACCGTGACCGGGATAGAGACGACGTCGCGCATCGCTTTGATGCAGTCCGCCACCAGGTGCGCATTTCCCATCAGACACGCGCCGAACATGCCGTTTTGCACACGGTCGGACGGACAACCGACGTTGAGGTTAATCTCGTCATAGCCGCGTTCTTCGGCCAGCTTCGCGCACTGCGCCAGCGCAGCCGGATCGCTGCCACCGAGTTGCAGCGCAACCGGATGCTCCTCTTCGCTGTACGCCAGATAGTCGCCTTTGCCGTGAATAATTGCGCCGGTAGTGACCATTTCGGTGTATAGCAGCGTATGGCGGGAGAGCTGACGCAGGAAATAGCGGCAATGTCTGTCCGTCCAGTCGAGCATTGGCGCAATGGAAAAACGGTGTGCAGGGAAAGCGGTCTGAAATTCTGACGACATGGCGAACTTTTAAGCATCTGGTGGAAAAGGGGCGCTACTATAGCACAGGCTCAAAAAGGATACGATCCGGCTTGATATGATATCAAAAAGTGATATCATTTATTTCTACTTGGCGGAGAGAAAAAATCAAAATGGAATCGATTAAAAATGAAAACATTGAACGCCCGCCATCAAAAAACATTGCAGTTGATTTTCTCCATGCCAACGCCCAGTTCTCTGGAATGGCGCAAGATTGAAGCGCTTTTTATCGCATTAGGCGCGAAGGCCTCAGAAGGTAACGGCTCAAGGGTAAGATTTGAAATCAATGGGGTTGTGGCCTCGTTTCATCGTCCTCATCCGGATAAAGAAGCGAAGGTTTATCAGGTTCGCGACGCAATGGCTTTTCTCATCGCAACAGGGGTTTCTCCATGATTAACACCATGACTTATAAAGGCTATGCCGCAAAAATTGATTACAGCGACGAAGATCTATGCTTCGTTGGGCATGTTGCTGGCATAAGAGATGTTATCGGTTTTCATGCAGATAACGTCGCAGCCCTCCGTAAAGCGTTTGAAGAAGCGGTCGATGATTATCTTGCCTACTGCACAGAACAAGGTCGAGAACCTCTGCGTCCGGCAAGCGGGAAAATCAGCCTGCGCATCGCGCCCGAGATACATTCCGCAATTAACATCGCAGCCGAAGTTTCAGGTAAAAGCGTAAATCAATGGATCAGCGATACGCTGACCAAAGCGGCACACGGATAAGCTAAGGGCACCATTAATGGTGCCCTTTTTATTTAGAACGTCATGCTCAACTGTGCCCCTGCGCCCCAGGTCTCGTCTTCGCCATAAAGCCCCATCAGGTCAACGTGGACGGAGTTGAACGGCGCGAAACCGACACCGCCGGTAAAGACGTTGCTGTCGTTCCCTTTCATATCCGCACGATAACCGGCGCGTACTGCCAGCCAGCTCAGCGGCGTGACTTCGGCACCGACGCCAACGTACTGGGAGGTGTCTTCGCTTTTAAAGCCCTTGGTTTCGGTCAGATCGCCATCTGCGGTCAGCGTGACCAGATCATTGTGCCAGGCGGCCCCGGCAGTGACCAGCGGACGGATCTGATAGGTGTCTTTATAACTCACCACCTCTCCCGTGCGCCCGTTGCGAATGCGGATATCTTTGGTATCGATATCGCGCGACATCAGGTTTTGCCCGCTCACGCCGACCGTCCAGTTTTCACCGAAATCAGCAGCAATACCGGCATCGACGTTGAAGCCAGTGTCGTCGGTACGGTAGCGGCTGTCGTTCCACTTATTACTGTCGTAATCGTAGATTGAGGTAGTGTAGTTATAGAGCCAGGTTTTTTGCAGCTTCGGCGTGACGCCAACGGAAACCGGAACGCCGCCAAGATCGAACTGACGGGCTACCGCAATACCGTAGTCGGACACAATCGCCGCCCGACCAGACGCCGTAGAGTTAAGGTTTTTGGTGATCTGATCGGAACCGTTTAGCGCGGCATCCAGCGCCACACCGGCAGCCACCGCATCGCTTCGTTGTATACCGCGCAGATAATCAATGTCCTGCTGATCGATTGAAGAGCTGACGCGGCCATGTGCATAGCCTTTGGCCATAAAGGCCACGGAAAGGACATCGTTAGGGATACTGACGGCAATCCCCGCCCCTGCGGTGGCGTGTGCGGTTTTGCCTTTCAGGTAGTCCAGCTCATCAGCGAGATCTTTCGCTGCGCCCTGGAACTGATTGATCGAACCTAATGGATTCGTGATGATATCAATGGGGGTCAGACTATCAACCACGTCCTTGTAATGATTGATTTTATCGTTAATGGTATCAATCTCGTCCTGAAGATTGTCTTCATCGGTCACTTGCACGCCAACGGACGGCAAAATGACCGTCACATCATCCTCGGGCTTAGATTTTGCCAGTAACGCGGGGTTGATTAACGCCCCGCTGCCATAGCTCCCTGCCGCGACACCCGTTCCGCCCATTGCGTCGCTACGCGCTTCCGTCCAGGTATTGGCTGCTCCCGCCTGATTTGCCATAAAAAAGGAGACAGCAATGCTAACCATCGAAAATTTAAAATGTTTTTTCACAGTGTGCTCGTCAATAGTTTGTTATTAGTTAACCCTGTCTGTTATCACCCAAACAGGAACGAACTATTGCTGTGAATAAGTACAAAAAGACCCGCTATTTCCCTAAGTTAAATTCCATCCCGGCCTGTTCTAATGTGTGACGACCATCAATATTTATAGAAGAGGAAATTATTTTCGCCCAGGTTTTCCATCGTGCGGGCCAAAAAACTGAGGCGGATGGTCTACCCAGTGGTCTTCGCGCGTCACGGCATACACCGGATTGAGGGGATAGTAGATGCGGTTATGTTTTTTATTAACCTCACCCACCACCAGTAAGCGCACCTCTTCATCGGAGTTGTTGATAAAGGTATGGCACACGCCCGTGCCGGCAGGAAATCCCACGCTGTCTCCGGGTTCAAGCTTCCACAGATAACCATTGATCCAGGCCTCAGGGTAACCCTCCAGAACGTAAACAAACTCCTCTTCGTCGCTTTCCGCATGCGGATAAGAAGTACGGCGTCCGGGCGGCAGCCGTTCATGGTGAATACCAATGCGGCCGAGACCCAGCTTGCGGGCCAGCGGCGCGCCAATAGAAAACCGTTCATTGCTGTCCGGGTACGTTGCGTCATCGGCGCCTTCCACGTCCCGCCAGTGCCGAATACAGTCAGGTCTTTTCATCATGCGATCTCCCGATTTGCGATGCGTCAGGTATAGCACAGCCTGGCGGATCTCGGTGTTTTTAGCAGAACATGATAAAGTGAGGGTTTTCACCCCTTACCACATCCGAGGTGCCCGATGGACAAGTTCACAAAAGAGCTGTTAGCGCAAGCTGAAAAGCTCTGTGCGCAACGCAATGTGCGCCTGACCCCGCAGCGCCTTGAGGTACTGCGTCTGATGAGCCTGCAACAGGGTGCCATCAGCGCTTACGATCTGCTCGACCTGCTGCGTGAAAGCGAGCCGCAGGCAAAACCGCCGACCGTCTATCGGGCGCTGGATTTTCTGCTGGAGCAAGGGTTTGTGCATAAAGTGGAATCAACAAACAGCTATGTGCTGTGCCATCTTTTTGACCAGCCTACTCACACGTCCGCCATGTTTATCTGCGATCGCTGTGGCGTGGTGAAGGAAGAGTGTGCGGAAGGTGTGGAAGATATTATGCATACGCTGGCAGCCAGAATGGGCTTTGCGCTGCGTCATAACGTGATCGAAGCCCACGGCTTATGTTCTGCCTGCGTGGAGGTGGAGTCATGCCGTCATCAGGATGCCTGTCAGCACGATCACTCTATCCTGGTGAAGAAAAAGCCGCGTTAAGGCCCAAGAAAAAGGCGGCTCAGAGCCGCCTTTAGGGATAGTGCCGGTTACCAGCGGTAGTCGTTACGGGTTTCCCAGTCTTTGACTTCGTTTTCCGCCTGATCTTTTTCGTAACCGTAGCGCTCCTGGATTTTACCTACCAGCTGATCGCGCTTACCTTCAATGACGGTCATATCGTCATCTGTCAGCTTACCCCACTGTTCTTTCGCTTTACCTTTGAATTGCTTCCAGTTGCCGCCGATTTCGTCTTTATTCATAATCGTGTCCTCGTGTTAAGCGTCTATGAGTGTCGTCCGCTTCGTTCTATTCTGCTGGACGTGATTATTATTGTAGTTAAGGATTCGGCATTTATTTTTATATTCGGAATCTTTAACCGTTACGATATATCGTGCGGGGCTGGAAACCAGGTATTGTTTCGCCAGTGACGACGCCAGATAACGGCCAGCGAAAGGCCACGCAGTGAGAGAAACACCGCCAGCGCGAGCCACAGACCATGATTGCCGAGATACGGCAAGGTCAGCAGCGTCAGGCCGAACCCCGCCGCAGCGACGGCCATGCTGTTGCGCATCTCCGCCCCTCGCGTCGCACCAATAAACATGCCGTCCAGCAAATAGCACCACACGCCCACCACCGGTAATACTACCTGCCAGAGGATGTAGCGATCGGCCAGCTCACGTAGCGCGGGCAACGAGGTGAGAAGCGCGACAATATGCCCACCAAAACAGGCGTAAACCAGAGCAAAGACCAGCGCCACCAGACCCGCCTGACGACAGGCAGCACGCCAGACTTCGCGTAACTGGCCGCTTTCACGCGCGCCATAAGCCTGCCCTGAATGCGCCTCGACGGCGTAAGCAAAACCATCCAGCGCGTAAGCGGTAAAGGTCAGTAACGTCATGAGCACTGCGTTGACGGCGACGATCTCAGGCCCAAGACGGGCACCAAAAACGGTTAATGCGCCGAAGCAGAGTTGCAGCAGGAGCGAACGGAGCATGATGTCGCGATTAAGCGCCAGCAGCTTACGCATATTGCCGCGCCAGGCCGATTTCAGCAGATCCAGGGTGATACCGCGCATCGCCAGCACGCGCCAGACCATCCCCAAACCGATCAGCAGCGTCCCGTACTCGGCAATTGCCGTAGCCAGCGCCGCGCCCCGGACGTTCATGTGCAGCCCCATTACCAGCCAGAGATCGAGGACAATATTGAGAAGGTTACCCACCACCAGCAGGATCACCGGCGCGCGGGCATACTGCACGCCCAGCAGCCAGCCCAGCAGGACCAGGTTTGCCAGTGAAGCGGGCGCGCTGAGCCAGCGAATTTCGAGGAACCGCCGGGCTTGTTCCAGTACGGCATCGCTGCCGCCTACAATATGGAGCGCAAGATCAATCAGCGGCGTACGCAACAGAACGATTAACGCGCCAGCACCGAACGCCAGAATGAGCGGCTGAACCAGCGCACGCGCCAGACGCAGGGGATCTTTTGCACCATACGCCTGGGCCGTAAGGCCTGTCGTACTCATGCGCAGAAAAAGTAGCAGCATAAAGAGGAAGCTGGTCGCCGTTGCGCCAATCGCGACGCCGCCCAGGTAAATCGGCGAATCCAGATGCCCGATTACCGCCGTATCCACCAGCCCCAGCAGAGGAACGGTAATATTGGAAAAAATCATCGGTAGCGCAAGACGCCACAACGCCTTATCGGCAGAAGTTAGCAATGCCATGGAAATTACCGGAATCAGAAAACAGGCCAGGCTGTAGAGGAACTACAGCCTGTCAGGAAGAGATTACAGCCATTCACCGTTGCGGATAACGCCGACAGCCAGCCCTTCAATAGAGAAGCTCTGCTCGCGGAGATCCACCACAATCGGGGAGAATTCATTGTTTTCAGGCAGAAGCTGCACGGTATTGCCTTGTTTTTTCAGGCGCTTAACCGTCACTTCATCATCAATGCGCGCCACCACGACTTGTCCGTTACGCACGTCCTGGGTTTTGTGTACCGCCAGCAGATCGCCATCAAGAATACCGATATCTTTCATGGACATTCCGCTAACGCGCAGCAGGAAATCGGCGCTCGGCTTGAACATGCCTGGGTCAACCTGATAGTGCCCTTCGATGTGCTGCTGCGCCAGCAGAGGTTCACCTGCGGCTACGCGACCCACCAGCGGAATACCGCTCTCTTCTTCCACCAGCAGACGGATGCCGCGTGAGGCGCCGGAAACAATCTCAATCACGCCCTTACGCGCAAGCGCCTTAAGGTGCTCTTCGGCAGCATTAGGAGAACGGAAGCCCAGACGCTGCGCAATTTCTGCACGCGTGGGTGGCATACCCGTCTGGCCGATATGATCCCGAATGAGATCAAACACCTCTTGCTGCCTGGTCGTTAACGCTTTCATACCGCCCCCTGGGTGTATATACAGTTATGCTGTGAGTATATACAGTCAAAGGCGATTTTGGAACCAAAAACTGCACAAAAAACCAGGGACTTAATTATTCCTCGAGGCTCATCGGAAATGCGACCAAAGTAGCGTGACCCAGGTGATCACCGCCGTGATAATCGACAGCAGTACGGCAGCGGAACCCATGTCTTTCGCCCGGCCAGACAGTTCATGGAATTCCGACCCGATTCGGTCAACAACGGCCTCAATAGCGCTATTCAGAATTTCCACTATCATCACCAGAAGGACAGATCCGATGAGCAGTACGCGGGTGATAGCATCAACATCAAGGAAGCAGGCGATGACAACGGCAACGATTGCGGCAACCGCTTCCTGGCGGAAAGCGGCTTCATTAACCCATGCGGCGCGGAAACCTTTCCATGAATAACCGGCAGCTTTAATGATTCGAGTTAACCCAGTGGTATTATTGGCCATTAAAAGAACCTTTTATGATAAATAGCGTCAGTAACTAAAGCCGCAGCGCGTTTTGCTGCGACCTGAAGTATGACGGGTAACAACAGAAATTTTGCGCGCTTTCTGTTATCCTTGCGCCGCAATTGCATTATTAACCAGAGGCTTTACATCGTTTATGTCCGGCTGGCCACGAATTTACTACAAATTACTTAATTTACCATTAAGCGTACTGGTAAAAAGTAAGTCTATCCCAGCAGAACCTGCGCTGGAATTAGGGCTCGATACGTCGCGCCCTATTATGTACGTTTTGCCTTATAACTCGAAGGCAGACCTGCTAACGCTTCGCGCTCAATGTCTGGCGCACGATTTACCTGACCCGCTTGAACCGCTGGAAGTCGACGGTACGCTGCTGCCGCGCTACGTGTTCATCCATGGCGGACCGCGCGTGTTCACCTATTACACGCCGAAAGAAGAGTCCATTAAGCTGTTCCATGATTACCTCGATCTGCACCGCAGCAACCCCGATCTGGACGTGCAGATGGTGCCGGTGTCGGTGATGTTTGGCCGTCGTCCGGGGCGTGAAAAAGGGGAAGAGAACCCGCCGCTGCGTATGCTCAACGGCATTCAGAAATTCTTCGCCGTCTCATGGCTGGGACGCGACAGCTTTGTTCGCTTCTCGCCTTCCGTTTCACTGCGCCGCATGGCGGATGAACACGGTACTGACAAAATCATTGCGCAAAAGCTGGCGCGCGTTGCGCGTATGCACTTTGCACGTCAGCGTCTGGCGGCCGTTGGGCCACGTCTCCCGGCGCGTCAGGATCTGTTTAACAAGCTGCTGGCTTCCAAAGCGATTGCCCGTGCCGTAGAAGACGAAGCGCGCAGCAAGAAGATTTCGCACGAGAAAGCGCAGCAGAACGCAATCGCGCTGATGGAAGAGATCGCCGCGAACTTCTCCTACGAGATGATTCGTCTCTCTGACCGTATTCTCGGTTTCACGTGGAACCGCCTCTATCAGGGGATTAACGTCCACAACGCCGAGCGCGTGCGTCAGTTAGCGCACGACGGCCACGAGATTGTCTATGTGCCCTGCCACCGCAGCCACATGGACTACCTGCTGCTCTCTTACGTGCTCTATCACCAGGGCCTGGTGCCGCCGCATATTGCTGCCGGTATCAACCTGAACTTCTGGCCAGCTGGTCCGATTTTCCGCCGTCTGGGTGCGTTCTTCATTCGTCGTACCTTCAAGGGTAACAAGCTCTACTCCACCGTTTTCAGGGAGTATCTGGGCGAGCTGTTCAGCCGCGGTTATTCCGTGGAGTACTTTGTTGAAGGCGGTCGCTCCCGTACCGGTCGTCTGCTCGATCCGAAGACCGGCACGCTGTCGATGACCATTCAGGCCATGCTGCGTGGCGGTACGCGTCCTATCACGCTGGTGCCTATTTACATCGGTTATGAACACGTGATGGAAGTGGGCACCTACGCGAAAGAGCTGCGCGGTGCGACCAAAGAGAAAGAGAGTCTGCCGCAGATGCTGCGTGGTCTGAGTAAATTGCGCAATCTCGGCCAGGGCTACGTGAACTTTGGCGAGCCCCTGCCGCTGATGACGTATCTGAACCATCATGTTCCGGAGTGGCGCGAGTCTATTGATCCTATCGAAGCGGTACGTCCGGCCTGGCTGACGCCAACGGTCAACGGCATTGCATCCGAGCTGATGGTACGCATCAACAATGCTGGTGCGGCAAACGCCATGAACCTGTGTTGTACCGCGCTTCTGGCCTCTCGCCAGCGTTCACTGACTCGCGAGCAGCTGACCGAGCAGATTGATTGCTATCTGGATATCATGCGCAACGTGCCGTATTCCGTGGATTCGACCGTGCCGTCTGCCACCGCCAGCGAACTGATCGATCACGCGTTGCAGATGAACAAGTTCGAAGTCGAGAAAGATACGATTGGTGACATCATCATTCTGCCGCGCGAGCAGGCCGTGCTGATGACCTACTACCGTAATAACATCACGCACATGCTGATGCTGCCGTCACTGATGGCAGCCATTATTACCCAGCACCGCCGTATTTCGCGTCAGGAGCTGCTGCGCCATATTCAGGCCATCTATCCGATGCTGAAAGCGGAGCTGTTCCTGCGCTGGAGTAAGGATGAGCTGGCGGCAGAGCTCGATAAAATGTCCGCAGAGATGCGTCGTCAGGGGCTGATTACCATCCATGATGACGAACTGCATATCAATCCGTCACGTTCCCGAACCTTGCAGCTCCTGGCTTCCGGTGCGCGTGAGACGTTGCAGCGCTACGCCATTACCTTCTGGTTATTGAGTGCTAACCCGTCAATCAACCGCGGTACGCTGGAAAAAGAGAGTCGGACGCTGGCCCAGCGCCTGTCCGTTCTGCATGGCATTAACGCCCCGGAATTCTTCGACAAAGCGGTATTCAGCTCCCTGGTGCTGACGCTGCGCGACGAAGGTTACATTAGCGATACGGGCGATGCCGAGCCGGAAGAGACGATGAAGGTTTACCAGATGCTGGCAGAGCTGATTACTGCGGATGTGCGTTTAACGATTGAGAGTTCGACGCAGGGCGAGTGATGTTAAAGCCGGGTGGCGCTAACGCTTACCCGGCCTACATGTTCTGCTAAATCGTAGGCCGGGTAAGGCGAAGCCGCCACCCGGTTTTTTTATGACCAGTAACTCATCGCCAGCCCCATAAACAGCACCAGCCCGACGTAGTTATTATTCAGAAACGCTTTAAAGCAGGCTTCACGCTCGCGCTTCACGAGCAGCTTCTGCTGATACGCAAACAGCAGACCCGCCACCAGCACGGACCAGTAAAACTCCCAGTTCAGCCCGTTCAGGCGACCAATCGCCACCATCAACGCCAGCACCGCCACCTGCAATATGCCGATGATCAGTTTGTCGTGACGGCCAAACAAGATCGCCGTCGATTTGATGCCAATCTTGAGATCGTCATCGCGATCGACCATCGCGTATTGGGTATCGTACGCAACGGCCCAGAGAATATTCGCTAGGAACATCAGCCAGCAGCTGAGCGGAACGGACTCGCTGACCGCGGCAAACGCCATGGGAATCGACCAGCCAAATGCCGCACCCAATACCACCTGCGGCAGATGGGTGTATCGCTTCATAAATGGATAGACCCAGGCCAGCGCCAGAGCAGCGACGGACAGCAGAATGGTCATGGTGTTAAGGGTTAACACCAGCATGAAAGAGAGAAGCACCAGCACCACAAACAGGATGCGCGCCTCTTTCCCGGTCACCTGACCGCTCGGCAAAGGACGATTCGCGGTGCGCTTAACATGTCCATCAAATTTCCGGTCAGCATAGTCGTTGACCACACAGCCCGCAGCGCGCATCAGCCAGACACCCGCCACAAACACCGCCAGGATCCACAGCGGCGGTACGCCCGGCGTGGCAACCCACAGCGCCCATAAGGTCGGCCACAGCAGCAGCAGCGCGCCAATGGGTTTATCAGTACGCATCAGGCGGTGATAGGCCAGCAGCTTATTCTGCGTCAGACTCCACTCCATTTTTTCTCCCTCTTAGTACAACGGCGATGCAGGCAAAAAGAGTTCCGTCAGTATTAACGGCTTGCCACTCAAACGAAGGCGGGAACGGCGCCCCCACAAATCGGCATCACAACCAATTTCAATAAAATCACGGGTCAGTTCAGACGAGGTGAACAGATAGCGCCCCAGCGGCGTTTTGCCGAGGCGTTGTAGTGCAAGCTCCGGCCCGGAAAGTGTAGACTCAGGAACCACCGTTCGCCCGGCAAGCCACGGCTCGCCATCCGCACAGAGTAAAATTTCACGCAGCCAGTAGCGTTCTTCCTGCGGCAGCAGCGGCAGCTCGCTGGCAATCTCCGCAGGCGAGACAAACCCTTCCTGAATCATCGTCACCGTGACCGTTTTACCCTGTTGCTCAAAACGTTTTGTCATGGAATCTTCCAGCAGCAGCCAGTCCAGCTGTTCCGGGTCAAGCGCAGGGATGTGGTCGAAATAGCGTAGCGCACGCAGCTGCGTTAGCGCGGGGTGTGACATGCCAGACTCTCCGATACATAACGTAAAAGCATTGTATCGCAGATTGGCAAAATGAGGACGGACAAACAGAATTTAACGATCACTATCGCAACAAAGGTGCAACTTAGCCAAAAAAAGTGCGCCCGCGAAGGCGCACCAAACGACTAACAAAATCAGCACTGTGGGGAGACGGTTACCCCTTGCCTTTTACACTGCTGATAAAGGTGGAACGGGCAGTGGTTGAACCTAAACGCTCGGCTTCATCAAGCAGTTTCAGCGCTTTATCGACATCGCCGTTTTTAACTGCCTGCTTGATGGCGTTGTTAAAGTAAGTTTCAGTATCGTTAAGCACCGGCTCGGCTTTTTTCGCCGGGGCCGGGGCTGCGGCTGGTGCGGCATACACAGGCGCGGCAGTATTACCCACCGTTACCGGACCCGGGCCAGATGAGCCAAACAGTGGGCCTACGAGTACGCTGGAGCTGCTGTTGGTTTTCACCTTCAGCTTAAGCAGGCCGTCGGTGGTATGGCGCGCAATCGGATCGGGAATATCGGGAATGGCGTTACCAACCCCTTTGGCATAGGCTTTTGCCGGATCGAGCAGAGTGGTGGTTTGCTGCAAATCTTTTTCAGTGGTGAAGACCAGTACGTAGAGCTTTTGCTGCCCGAGCGCCGGGGTCAGACGCATTACCCCTTCCAGGCGGTCCGCGCTCATTACACCCGGCTCTTGATAGGTAAAATAGCTGCTGGGGAAATAGGCGGAAGGCGTCATGTTCTGATCGAGGATCAGAACGTTCGGCGCAAAAACGCTGGTCTGTTTGTTAACTTCACTGGATAAAGTCAACGTTAGCTCACCGATATTAGCCGGTACGCTATAGGCGGCTACCGGCCCGGTAATGCCAGCCACATTGAGCTGTTGGCCACCCGTCGCAAGCTGTGTGCTCTGCGTTTTGGACTGATCCACCGGCGTCCAGGTTAATTGCTGTAGAGCGGCTGTCGGAATGGCAGGCGCTGCGCTGGTATTCTGCGGGACATAATTGACGTCAGCGAGCGTAACGCCAGGCACACAGGCCAGCAGACCCGCTGACAGGCACAGCGCGACGAGATTTTTCTTCATTTTCATTGTTATCACCTCAGAAAGCGTAAGCACTGCGGTGGCCAGGCAATAGCGCGCAGTACCTCAGGAATTGAGGGGCTTTCGCCCCCCAGATTACATCGTCAGATCAGGATGCGGTTACCACCAGATTTCCATCTGGGCGCCGAAGGAGAACTCATCGTCATCGCCGCGGCTGGTAGAGAATCGACCGTTACCGGTGGAGTCAGAGATCGCGTAACGGGTGGCATCGCCGTTACCGTTCTTCGCGTAGCCCCATTTCTCATCCCACTTCGCGTAGGTTGCGAAGACACGGATGGCCGGACGAGACCAGATGCTGTCGCCAGCCTGCCACTGTTGCGCCAGGGTGATTTTGTACTGGCTGTTGCGATCGCCGGTTTCCTGGGATTTGACGTTGTCGTAGCCCACTTCCAGCAGGGTGCTCATGATTGGCGTCCATTTGTACATCGGACGTACACCCACGGTCCACCAGTCACTCCCCTGGTTATCATCCATGTCGAGTTTCTGGTACATACCGACATACATCAGGTCCCACTTGTCGGCCAGGGTGATTGCACCGTGGTCCAGGATGCGCCAGAGGCTGCCGTTGTTGTTAATCACATCGTTGGCGTAATTGGTCGTCGTGCCATCAGGATTCGTGATGGTAAAGCTGGAAGAACCATAGGAACCCTGGCTCAGACCTTTACCCTGCGTGGTCATTGAGTCCATCGCATACTGCAGCACAAACTTGTTATAGCCTTTCAGCATGCTCTGGGTATGTTCAGCGGTGAACATCCAGCCATCTTTCGACGCGCCGTCGGCAAGATCATAGCCGTCGGTCGTGTTCGCGCGGCCATAATCCACACCCAGTTCCAGCACGCCGTCCGGGTTAGTTTCCAGGCCCGCTAAACGCACGTCAAATACGTCGTTCGCGGTATCTTTGGTACGGTCATAGATGTTCTGGCTGCTGAAGGCATAAGAACCGCCAGCTTCCTGGGAACGCGTCGCTGCCAGAGACAGTTTACCGAAGCCCAGATCGATGTTTTCAATACCGGCACCAGGACCAGAGATATCCCAGTAGTAGAAGTCGATCATGTGTACGTCATGACGCTGATAGAAGCGCTTACCGGCCCAGATGGTAGAGCCAGGCAGCCATTCAATCAGGTTTTTACCCTGCACGTTAGCTTCACGGAACGCCGGATCGGTACCTTCCCAGTCATTCTGCTGTGCCACGGAGTACGCTACGTTGGTGTCGAAATAGAAGCTCTTGTCGCCTTCTTTCCACACTTCCTGGCCCAGTTTCAGTTCGGCGTAGGTTTCACATTCGTTACCGAGACGGTATTTACTTTGTGCGCCTGTTGCCTGGAAACATTGTTGTTCACCGCCACTACCCGTCCAGCCGATACCAGAACGAGCATAACCATGGAAATCCACTGCCAGTGCCTGAGCAGACATTACGCCCGCTGCGACGGCAACTGCCAAAGGAAGTTTGCGCAGAGTAATCATTATTCTATCTCCTGAGATCATTGCTTTTCTTTGTAATTGGAATGCTTAAACGCCTGGCTCTTTGTGCAACCGACGACATGCAGTGCCATCCTCACGGAACAGATGGCAGCGCTCTGGCGGCAAACCGATAGCGAATGTGGCACCCTCTTCTACCAACACCACGTCATTCTGGCGGTAGACCAGGTTCTGACGGATGGCGGGGATCTGGATATGAATCTGTGTTTCGTGACCAAGCTGTTCGACGACCTGAACTTCACCTTCCAGCGTCACATCAGCGATGTGGCTCGGCAGTAAATGCTCAGGGCGGATACCGAGGGACATATTGGCCCCCACCTGTACGTTGGCGCTGTCGACCGGCAGCCAGACTTGCTGACGGTTTGGCAGCTCCACCTGTACCTGTTCGATTGCCGTCGCGGTCACTTTTACGGGCAGGAAGTTCATCTTTGGCGAGCCAATGAAGCCCGCAACAAAGCGGTCTGCCGGGTAGTGATACAGCTCCAGCGGTTTGCCCACCTGCGCCACGCGACCGGCGTCCAGTACCACGATTTTGTCGGCCAGCGTCATCGCTTCGACCTGATCGTGGGTGACGTAAATCATCGTGCGTCCAAGACGCTTATGCAGACGGGAGATTTCGATACGCATCTGGACGCGCAGGGCGGCATCCAGGTTAGAGAGAGGTTCATCGAGCAGGAACACGCGCGGCTCGGCCACCAGCGTACGGCCGATCGCCACACGCTGACGCTGACCACCGGAGAGCGCCTTCGGTTTACGCTCCAGCAGATGTGCCAGCTGGAGCACTTCCGCCACCTGGGTGACGCGCTGGTTAATGGTCTCTTTTTTCGCGCCGGCCAGCTTCAGGCCAAAGGACATGTTCTCGGCAACGGAAAGATGCGGATAAAGCGCATAAGACTGGAACACCATGCCCACGCCGCGTTCAGCTGGCGGGATGTCGTTCATTCGGGTATCACCAATAAATAAATCGCCACTGGTGATGGTTTCAAGACCGGCAATCATACGCAGCAGAGTAGATTTACCACAGCCTGATGGACCAACGAACACCACAAACTCACCTTCGTGGATGTCCAGATTGATGTCTTTTGACACCACAACGTCGCCCCAGGCTTTCGTTACATTACGCAGCTGTACGCTCGCCATGCCCTTCTCCCTTCGTTACAACCTGTCACCGACAGAAACATTCAAGATAAGTTCACTATGCGTGTTCCATTACTTTCGTGAATCCTCCACCCCCCGGCTTTTTTATGGGGGAGGAGGCGGGAGGATGAGAGAGCAGGCTCTGCGACCGCAGCGGAGGGGCTGAGGCGAAAATCGTGAAGCGGCCTGCAAAATTCAGTGGGTTTTTATGTGCGCCAGCACTCATAACTTAAATTTATGTTACAGGGATCACACAAACAGGGGGTGGGGCGTAGGGACTGGGAGGATGGAAAGAGGATGTCAAATAAGGAGACTGAGTCACGTTGAACCACCTTATGTATCCACGAGCACATCACCAATAAAGGATGGCAGATATGAAGATCAAGACTGGCGCACGCGTTTTCGCATTGTCCGCCCTCGCAGCAATGATGATTTCCGCACCGGCTCTCGCCAAAATTGAAGAAGGTAAGCTGGTTATCTGGATTAACGGCGACAAGGGCTATAACGGTCTGGCCGAAGTGGGCAAAAAATTCGAGAAAGACACCGGTATCAAAGTCACCGTAGAACACCCGGATAAACTGGAAGAGAAGTTCCCTCAGGTTGCGGCAACCGGCGATGGTCCGGACATTATCTTCTGGGCGCATGACCGTTTCGGTGGCTACGCGCAGTCTGGCCTGCTGGCAGAAGTTACGCCAGACAAAGCCTTCCAGGACAAACTGTTCCCGTTCACCTGGGACGCCGTTCGCTATAACGGCAAGCTGATCGCTTACCCAATCGCGGTTGAAGCCCTGTCACTGATTTACAACAAAGACCTGGTGCCAAATCCACCGAAAACCTGGGAAGAGATCCCTGCTCTGGATAAAGAGCTGAAGGCGAAAGGTAAATCCGCTCTGATGTTCAACCTGCAAGAGCCGTACTTTACCTGGCCGCTGATTGCTGCCGACGGCGGCTACGCGTTCAAGTTTGAAAACGGCAAATATGACGTGAAAGACGTGGGCGTGGACAACGCGGGCGCGAAAAAAGGCCTGACCTTCCTGGTTGACCTGATTAAGAACAAACACATGAACGCGGATACCGACTACTCCATCGCGGAAGCGGCGTTCAACAAAGGCGAAACCGCGATGACCATCAACGGTCCGTGGGCCTGGACCAACATCGACAAGAGCAAAGTCAACTACGGCGTGACCCTGCTGCCAACCTTCTACGGCAAGCCGTCTAAACCGTTTGTTGGCGTGCTGAGCGCGGGTATCAACGCCGCCAGCCCGAACAAAGAGCTGGCGAAAGAGTTCCTCGAAAACTACCTGCTGACCGATCAGGGTCTGGATGAAGTGAACAAGGACAAACCGCTGGGCGCCGTTGCGCTGAAATCCTTCCAGGATCAGTTAGCGAAAGATCCACGCATTGCGGCCACCATGGATAACGCCCAGAAAGGCGAAATCATGCCGAACATCCCACAGATGGCTGCGTTCTGGTACGCCACCCGTACCGCCGTCATCAACGCGGCAAGCGGTCGCCAGACTGTTGATGCCGCGCTGAAAGATGCTCAGGGTCGTATTACTAAGTAAGTCTGAAAAACGGCGGGTGGCGCGTGCGCTTACCCGCCCTACGACTACGGCACGATCCGTAGGTCAGGTAAGCGCAGCGCCACCTGACGATAAGTTTCCACCGTTGTAGAGGAAGAACCCCATGGATGTCATTAAAAAGAAACGCTGGTGGCAAAGCGACGCACTGAAGTGGTCAGTGATAGGTCTGCTGTGTCTGCTGGTGGGTTACCTTGTTGTTTTAATGTACGTGCAAGGGGAATACCTTTTTGCCATCATGACGCTGATTTTAAGCTCGGTTGGCCTGTATATTTTCGCCAACCGTAAAGCGTATGCCTGGCGCTATGTCTACCCCGGTGTTGCCGGGATGGGGCTGTTTGTCCTCTTTCCGCTGATCTGCACCATCGCGATTGCCTTTACCAACTACAGCAGCACCAACCAGCTCGCGCAGGAGCGTGCCACCCAGGTGCTTCTGGATCGTTCTTATCAGGCGGGTAAAACCTTTAACTTCGGCCTGTATCCTGCGGGAGATGAGTGGAAGTTAGCGCTCACTGACGGTGAGAGCGGCAAAAACTATCTTTCCGAAGCGTTCAAATTTGGCGGCGAGCAGAAGCTGGTCTTAAAAGAAGCCGCGGCCCTGCCGGAAGGTGAACGTGCCAACCTGCGTATCATCACTCAAAATCGCCAGGCGCTGACCCAGCTCACCGCCGTGCTGCCCGATGACAGCAAAGTAACCATGAGCTCGCTGCGCCAGTTTTCCGGCACGCAGCCGCTTTATACTCTGGCGGATGACGGCACGCTGACCAACAACCAGAGCGGCGTAAAATACCGCCCGAACAACGATATCGGTTTCTATCAGTCGGTGAATGCCGACGGCAGCTGGGGCGACGACAAGCTCAGCCCGGGCTATACCGTTACCATCGGCTGGGATAACTTTACCCGCGTGTTTACCGACGAAGGCATCCAGAAACCGTTCTTCGCCATCTTCGTCTGGACGGTAGTCTTCTCCATCCTGACCGTGATCCTGACCGTGGCCGTGGGCATGGTGCTGGCCTGTCTGGTCCAGTGGGAGTCCCTGAAAGGGAAAGCGATTTACCGCGTGCTGCTGATTCTGCCGTACGCCGTGCCATCGTTCATCTCGATTCTGATTTTCAAAGGGTTGTTTAACCAGAGCTTCGGTGAAATCAACATGATGCTGAGCGCGCTGTTCGGCATCAAACCGGCCTGGTTCAGCGACCCGACCACCGCTCGCTCGATGATTATCATCGTGAACACCTGGCTCGGTTATCCGTACATGATGATCCTGTGCATGGGGCTGCTGAAGGCCATCCCGGACGACCTGTACGAAGCCTCGGCGATGGACGGCGCGGGTCCGTTCCAGAACTTCTTCAAAATTACCCTGCCGCTGCTCATTAAGCCGCTGACGCCGCTGATGATTGCCAGCTTCGCCTTTAACTTTAACAACTTTGTGCTGATTCAGCTGTTGACCAACGGTGGACCGGACCGTCTCGGCACCACCACGCCGGCAGGCTATACCGACCTGCTCGTGAGCTACACCTACCGTATCGCCTTCGAAGGCGGCGGCGGTCAGGACTTCGGTCTGGCGGCGGCGATTGCCACCCTGATCTTCCTGCTGGTGGGCGCCCTGGCGATCGTGAACCTGAAAGCTACACGTATGAAATTTGACTAAGGAGGGCACTGAACATGGCAATGGTACAACCCAAATCTCAGAAACTGCGCCTCCTCGCGACGCACTTAGGCCTGCTGATTTTCATCGCGGCGATCATGTTCCCGCTGCTGATGGTTATCGCCATCTCCCTGCGTTCGGGGAACTTCGCCACCGGGAGCCTGATCCCGGATGAAATCTCCTGGGAGCACTGGAAACTCGCGCTGGGCTTCAGTGTGGAACACGCGGATGGCCGCGTCACTCCCCCGCCGTTCCCGGTGCTGCTGTGGCTATGGAACTCGGTAAAAGTGGCGACCATCACTGCCATCGGCATCGTGACGCTCTCCACCACTTGTGCTTACGCCTTCGCCCGTATGCGTTTTCCTGGCAAAGCGACCCTGCTGAAAGGGATGCTGATTTTCCAGATGTTCCCGGCGGTGCTGTCACTGGTGGCGTTGTATGCCCTGTTTGATCGTCTGGGCCAGTACGTGCCGTTTATCGGCCTGAACACCCACGGCGGCGTGATCTTCGCCTATCTTGGCGGCATCGCCCTGCATGTGTGGACCATCAAGGGCTATTTCGAAACCATCGATGGTTCACTGGAAGAAGCCGCCGCGCTGGATGGCGCCACCCCGTGGCAGGCGTTCCGTCTGGTGCTGCTGCCGCTGTCGGTGCCGATTCTGGCGGTGGTGTTCATCCTGTCGTTTATCGCGGCGATCACCGAAGTACCGGTCGCCTCTCTGTTACTGCGCGATGTGAACAGCTACACCCTGGCCGTCGGTATGCAGCAATACCTCAACCCGCAAAACTACCTGTGGGGCGACTTTGCCGCGGCGGCCGTACTCTCTGCCATCCCGATTACCGTGGTGTTCCTGCTGGCCCAGCGCTGGCTGGTCAACGGCCTGACGGCGGGCGGTGTGAAAGGTTAAGTTTCATCTGTTATGCCACTGCAACCCTCAACTTTAGACGTATTGTATTGAACCAACTTGTGACTGTTGTTAGGCGCTCTTCGGAGCGCCCTTTTTTTATTCGCGTTTCAGCCGCTTTGAGTTGCACAGCCAGAGGGTGATTACCAGCAGCAGGATCGCTGCCGAGTAGATCAGCACGTCGAGCGGGGATTTATGATCGACGATGATCAGCCGCACAATGGCGGTGATGCCAATATAGACAAAATAGCGCAGCGGGAAGTGAAAGCCGGACTGAAAGTACTTCACAATCAGGGCGATAAATTCAAAGTAGAGAAAGTAGACCACCAGGCCTTCCACCAGCGCGTATTTGCTGGTTTGCTCAGGTGCGAACAGCACATCCGCCAGATGCACCGTCTCTTTACCCAGAAACACGACCAGGATCAGGCCAAGGCTCAGCAGACCGAGGTTCAGCACGGTCTGGAGTATCGTTGAGATAAACTCAACGCGCGGACGAGTCAGGGATGTCATACAGCACCTCATTCTCCAGGGCGAGGTTCCTGTATAACGCAAAAATGTGACGGGGATCTATATTTTTTGTTTATGTTTTGTCCAGATGAACATTCCTGCCGGGCGGCACTGCGTTTGCCCGGCCTACAAAAACACTCTCGTAGGCCCGGTAAGCGCAGCGCCAGCGGGCAAATAAGCATCAGCGGAAGTTAATGTTCTTATCGCTGGTCATATCATACAGCTGGAACTTACGTCCAAGCTGCTGACCGCCGTCGCGCGTCAGCGGCGTCCAGCCCACTGCCGCACGGCTGCGGGTTGGGCCTGATGAGAACAGATCCAGCGGAATCGACACGTACACCCCTTTGGTGAAGTCCCCTTCCCCGTACTCGTCTGGCGAAACGTTGGTGATGGTGGCATAACCGCCTACCACAACGCCGCTGTCGAAGTGTTTGGAGATATCCAGCGTGCCGCCCTTATCGCCCGCCAGGTACTGCCCGACGCTGGCTTTCACCAGCACATCCTGTGCGAACGACGGCGTCCAGTAGGCGGTCAGGTGGCCGGTTTTGACGCTGTAGTCGGTGAACTTCATCATGTCCTGCGCGCTGCGCCAGTCACGCTGTTTCACGTAGTTGGCATCAATCCCAAACGCCCAGTTGCTGTCGACGGGACGATAAAGCACCTCCGCCCCCGCGCCGCCGAACATGGTTTCCAGATAGCCACCGTAAACCTGGCCGTAGAAGCCGTTACCGAAGTACTGGAAGTAGTTGGCCTGCAGGTTATTCACGTAGATATCGTTCTGCACATATTCGCGAACGCGGGTACGCACGCGCGGCAGTTTTGAATCATTCGGCGGGTTGGTGTAGTTAAATTTGTCGTAGTTGTTGGCAAGGTTGCCGAACAGACTACCGGTGGTCAACAGGTGGTCGGTCACCCACAGATCCGCCGTCGCCATCGCGCCCAGCTGATACATGTAGAAGTTTTCCGGCCCACCCACGGACTGGTTCAGCACCGGATCGATATGGAAATCGAAGCGGGATTTATCGATATACCAGCCCTGCTCGGTGCTCTCTGGCACCACCGGCTCAACGCGTTTTTGCACCAGCTCGGTTTCATGTCCCAGCGGTTCGCCTTCAAGATGACGCTTAAGGCTGGCAACATCGGTTTCAGTGGTGACCTGCGGCAGGTTGAGACGGTTCTCCGTCACGCGGATCGTGCGGATCCCCTCCGGCAGATCGTTCATGACGATCCGGTTGGCGCGCTCGATCCCTTCGCGGGAGTCGCGGTATTTTACCTGCTCGCCGGTGACGTACAGCGTATCGCCTTTGGTCTGGATCTTCGGATCCGCCAGGCCTGCGTTATATTTCAGCAGCGTCAGCTGGTTCGCTACCACGGAGTGCTGAATGATCGCATCCTGCGGCTCCGGCTGGTATTTGGGCCGCGGGTTATCATTGTAGCGCGGCCGCATGTCGTTAAAGTTGGTGCGCAGCGTAAAGCCAAACATCAGGGTATTACCGCGCTCATAGCTGAGGTTAACGTCGGCCCAGTCGGTGACGCGGTAAATGGCGCCGACGTTAAACTTGCTCTTCTGCTCAATCTTGCCGGCAAAATCTTCGCTGTAGTTATTGCCTTCGTACTCCAGCTTCAGGCGCAGCGGCTGCCATGGCGTTTGATACTCTACGCCTCCAAACAACGAGGCCGGGCCGTGGAACATCTGGTCGCCGTTGATGGAACCCGCTTTTTTATAGCTGTTATCGCGGTAGCAGTATTTGTCGCTGTAGGTACAGAACGGGTTGGTTACGTTGCCGCTGGTGCCGAGGTAGCCCCAGCCAAGACCCAGCGAGAAATCAAACGGTCCCCAGGCTTTGCTGGCAACGATGTATTCCGCATCAAACAGGCCGGTCCCGCCAATGTCTTTCGCCCCGACGGAGACCTGCGGCATCCAGTAGCTCTCTTCCCACAGGCGCAGCTTCACGTCGAAGGCTTTGTCTTTATAGGTCTGATCGCCGGAGAAGGCGTCCACGCTGCTGTACTGTTTTGTACGCACGTCGGTGTAGCGCAGCGTAGTCTCCAGCCAGGGGAACAGCTGCACGGACGCAGAGTAGTAACGGTACTGATCGTTATCGCGATAGTTAAGGCTGATTTCCCCCTCGCGGGCCATACGCGCGGTCGGGGTTTGCAGTAAGCCCACGCCGCCAAAATCGGACTGCGACGGGCCGATGGGTGCCGGATACGTTTCTGCATGACAGGCGGCACTCACGCACAGTGCAAGCATGCTGTAGAGATAGGTTTTTTTCATTATTCCGGTATCCGCTGTATCAGGGAGCGAAGGATATCGGCATTAAGCCCGTCATACGCTTTCGTCCAGAAATGGTCGGCAAAACCGACAAAAATGATGCTGCCTGGCATAGGTTCGATATGGCGTTTATTCCAGTAAGCCACCGGCGCTTTTTGCGTATGCCCGTCCGGATAGACCACCCAGGCATAGCTGTTATCCGCACCGCTGAGCAAGCTTTGCTCGTCGAGATAGCTCACGACGTCCCGGCCCGGCGTAAACGACTTTTTGCCAGGGCTGCTGATAAGCCCCATCACGGTGACGGTGGAAGACTGAGCCGGCAGCCACAGGGTATAGTCTCCTTCCAGCGACGGATTGCCGTTTTCGGCGACGCGCACCTCATCCGGATCGAGATTCACCTTCTGGCGACCCGTCACCTTAACCGCCTGAAGCTGCTGACGCAGGCTAGTAATGGCCGCGGCATCGTCAGCATCTTCCTGTTGTGCCAGCCCGCTCAGTCGGGCGAGCAGCGCCTGATGTTTTTGTTCCGCTAAAATCGTCGCCTGACGCTCGCTGATAACCGCCCCGGTCCACCAGCTTTTCGCCAGCCTCGGCTGCCCCACCAGATCGAGCAGATGCCCGGCATTGGTTAAGGTTTTAGGTTTTTCGCTGTCCGGGGTGTAGACCTGTACCGTTCCCGCAGACCACGCCAGCGGCGAGGCCAGGCTGGCGAGAAGCGCAACGTGAATGAACATTTTCATGATTTCGCCGCCTTGATCAGGGTGGTCTTCACCGGGAAGAAACCGGCACCGAGATACTGTAAGGACTGGCGGATTTGCCCCTCTTCGTCCACCCAGAAGCGGTTATGCCAGGTGGCCTGATCGGTTGTCACCTCTTCATCCAGCACGCGCACCTGCGTTTCGTCGCTGCCCACTTTGACGCTGTCCGTACCATCCCAGCGGAAGGTGGAGCGGGCCGTGGCGTAGCGCACCTGTTTGTGCTCGGTCCAGCCCATTGTGCGCGTCCAGCTTGCGCCATCGACGATCTGATTCGGCTTGATGAGCGGATCTTCAGCCAGGTTGTTTACCTCAAGCAGGTTGTCGCCGCCGAGCAACGTTTTCACGAAGCGGGAATGCTGAGTCACGATGGTGGCCTGATCCTGCGTCACCCATTTCTGCTGCCCGTTTTCATCGAAAGCGAGCACCACAAACAGTTGCGGACCATCGTTTAGCTGCATGTACTGGCTGGCATACGGCATGTTCTGAAGTTCGTCATCGGTCAGATGCACGCCCGGCGTGCCGAACATGCTGTCCCACAGTGAGTGGCCCAGCCCTTTGGTGGTAGCTGAGCACGCCTGCAACAGCAGGCAAATCAGGATGATTGCAGGTCGCTTCACGACTCTTCTCCGAAGGGGCGAAATAACCACACCGAAGTGTGGTTATGATTAAAACACCCGGTATTACTGGGTGCTGGTCGTCGTAGTGGTCGTGGTTCCGGTATTGGAGCCATCACCGCCACCGGTTGCCGCCAGCGCGACACCCACGGCTGAACTTACGGCGCTGGTGCTGGCTGCGGTAGAACTCCCCGCAGACGCAGACGTCGCTGCCGACCCTGCTGCTTCCCCGACCTGGACCGGAGCTGCATAGACAGACGTCGCCGCAAGCGCAGATATGGCAAAAATGCCATACAGTACTTTCTTCATAACAATTTCCCTTCAATGAATGAATGGAGATTCGCCCGAAAAGAAATTCAGGCGGATTCGAGTATACACAACTAAAGCAGTGGGTTTACCGTGGGGGTAAATAGGGATGAGGTTTTCAGACTAATGGTTAAAAATGAAAAGAAAAAAGAATTATTGAAATAGATAACCATTCATTATCAAACAGTTATAATATAACCCCATTAAAGTATCACTCCGTATTTTCTTAAAATAACCCTCAGCAATTAACGGGGTAACCGTGTTTTTCGGATTAAACTCAGATTCAGAATTTGAGATATCTAACAGACATCAGGAATTATCCGATAAAAAAATGCCGGCATATCGCCGGCATTGTTCATGACATATTTATTACGCACGCCATGCTTTATAACGGTTAATCAGACCATTGGTGGAGCTGTCGTGGCTGTCGATTGCTTTATCGTCACCCAGCTCTGGCAGAATGCGGTTTGCCAGCTGTTTGCCCAGCTCAACGCCCCACTGGTCAAAGGTAAAGATGTTCAGAATAGCGCCCTGAGTGAAGATCTTGTGCTCGTAGAGGGCAATCAGCGCGCCCAGGCTGAACGGCGTAATTTCACGCAGCAGAATGGAGTTAGTTGGACGGTTGCCTTCGAACACTTTGAACGGCACAACGTGTTCCAGGTTTGCCGGATCTTTACCCTGGTCACGGTACTCCTGCTCAACCACCTCGCGGGATTTACCGAACGCCAGCGCTTCGGTCTGGGCGAAGAAGTTAGACAGCAGCTTCGGATGGTGGTCGGAAAGCGGGTTGTGCGTAATCGCCGGGGCGATGAAATCGCACGGTACCATTTTGGTGCCCTGATGGATCAGCTGGTAGAACGCGTGCTGACCGTTGGTGCCCGGCTCGCCCCAGATGATTGGGCCAGTCTGATAATCCACCGCGTTACCGTTACGGTCAACGTACTTGCCGTTGGATTCCATGTTGCCCTGCTGGAAGTAGGCCGCAAAGCGATGCATATACTGGTCGTACGGCAGAATCGCTTCGGTTTCAGCGCCGAAGAAGTTGTTGTACCAGATCCCGATCAGCGCCAGCAGCACCGGCAGGTTTTTCTCAGGCGCGGTGGTGGAGAAGTGTTTGTCCATCGCGTGCGCGCCGGAGAGCAGCTCAACGAAGTTGTCGAAGCCGACGGACAGGATGATGGACAGACCGATTGCAGACCACAGTGAGTAGCGGCCACCCACCCAGTCCCAGAATTCAAACATGTTCGCAGTATCAATACCGAACTCACCCACCGCTTTACCGTTGGTGGACAGCGCCGCGAAGTGTTTCGCCACGTGCTTTTCGTCGCCCGCGGTTTTCAGGAACCAGTCGCGCGCGCTGTGGGCGTTGGTCATGGTTTCCTGAGTGGTGAAGGTTTTAGACGCCACCAGGAACAGCGTGGTTTCCGGGTTCACCTTTTTCAGCACTTCAGCGATGTGAGTCCCATCGACGTTGGACACGAAGTGCATGTTGAGATGGTTTTTGTACGGGCGCAGCGCCTCGGTCACCATGAACGGGCCGAGGTCAGAGCCGCCGATACCGATGTTTACGACGTCGGTGATCGCTTTGCCGGTGTAGCCTTTCCACTGACCTGAGATGATCGCTTCAGAGAAGGTTTTCATCTTTTCCAGCACCGCGTTCACTTCCGGCATCACATCTTTGCCGTCAACGATAATTGGAGTATTGCTACGGTTGCGCAGCGCCACGTGCAGCACGGCACGGTCTTCGGTGCGGTTGATCTTCTCACCGGAGAACATGGATTTGATGGCATCTGCCAGCTCAGTCTCTTTCGCCAGATCTTGCAGCTTCGCCAGCGTCTCTTCGGTGATACGGTTCTTGGAGAAATCCACCAGCATCAGGTCATCGAAGGTGGCGGAAAACTTGCTGAAACGATCGGCATCTTTCGCGAACAGATCCGCGATAGTGACGTCTTTCATTTCATCAAAATGTTTCTGTAGTGCCTGCCATGCAGCGGTCTGCGTTGGGTTGATGTTTTTCATAGCAATACTCTTCTGATTTGAGAATTGTGACTGCGGTCGATTGTAGCGCCTGCAAATAAAAATTGTGATGGTTTTTATGCCATTGCCCTGGTCTGCATCAAACGCAGGTGAAAAGACCCGAAAAGTATAGCTGCTGTCGCGCCCTTCCGGCGTGGCGAAATGTTGGTCAAAAAGGGGTAAAAAGGAGCATAAAATATGGGCCTGTTATAAGTCCTGTTTCTGAGGGGTACCCCCCCATGAAAAATCCGCATAATCCCAACATTGACAGGACCTCCCCCGCATTTTATTTATAGGGCCGTATTTTGCGCCTGCACCTGTTCTCGCTTCATTCTTGTGCCAAGGTCGCTCTATTCATTCCCTGACACGAGGTTGTTATGACGAGTTTTGTGGTCGCCAAGTTTGGCGGCACCAGTGTGGCAGACTACGCTGCCATGAACCGCAGCGCCGATGTGGTGCTGGCCGATCCGAATACCCGCCTGGTGGTGCTCTCCGCCTCAGCCGGCGTGACGAACCTGCTGGTTTCTTTGTCTGAAGGACTGGAAGCGACCGAGCGTTTCGTGAAGCTGGATGCACTGCGCAAAATTCAGTTCGACATCCTTGAGCGTCTGCAAAACCCGAACGTCATTCGTGAGGAAGTGGAACGCCTGCTGGAAAATATCACTACCCTGGCAGAAGCCGCTTCACTGGCAACCTCTACCGCCCTAACCGATGAACTGGTCAGCCACGGCGAACTGATGTCCACCCTGCTGTTCGTTGAGATCATGCGCGAGCGCAATATTCAGGCGCAGTGGTTCGACGTGCGTAAAGTAATGCGCACCAGCGACCGCTTTGGCCGCGCCGAGCCGGACGTTGAAGCTTTGGCAGAGCTCACTAACCAGCAGCTTGCCCCGCGTCTGGATGAAGGCATAGTGATCACCCAGGGCTTTATCGGCAGCGAAGCCAAAGGGCGCACAACCACGCTGGGCCGTGGCGGCAGCGACTATACCGCCGCCCTGCTGGGTGAAGCCCTGCATGCAACCCGCGTGGATATCTGGACGGACGTGCCGGGCATTTACACCACCGACCCGCGCGTGGTCTCTGCGGCAAAACGCATTGACGTGATCGCCTTTGAAGAAGCGGCTGAAATGGCCACCTTCGGCGCGAAAGTGCTGCATCCGGCCACGCTGCTGCCCGCCGTGCGCAGCGACATTCCGGTCTTCGTTGGCTCCAGTAAAGATCCAAAGGCGGGCGGGACGCTGGTCTGCAAGAAAACCGAGAACCCGCCGCTGTTCCGCGCGCTGGCCCTGCGTCGTAAGCAGACGCTGGTTACCCTGCACAGCCATAATATGCTGCATTCCCGCGGCTTCCTGGCAGAAGTGTTTGGCATCCTGGCGCGCCACAATATCTCTGTAGATTTGATTACCACTTCCGAAGTGAGTATTGCGCTGACGCTGGACACCACCGGTTCAACCTCAACGGGTGATACCCTGCTGACGCAGTCGCTGCTGATTGAGCTTTCCGAGTTGTGCCGTGTGGAAGTGGAAGAAGACCTGGCGCTGGTGGCCATCATCGGCAACAAGCTGTCGCGCGCCTGTGGCGTGGGTAAAGAGGTGTTCGGCGTGCTCGACCCGTTCAATATCCGCATGATCTGCTACGGTGCATCCAGCTACAACCTCTGCTTCCTGGTCCCTGCCGATCAGGCCGAACAGGTCGTGCAGAAACTTCATCAGAATTTATTTGAATAAAATTCGTTAGCACGATAAACATTATCCATAAGCCGGGCACAGACCCGGCTTTTTTATAACAAAACAACACGACAATACTGCAAGGAATTCACTATGCTCTCCGCTATCACCCGGCTGTTCCCGTTATGGGCGCTGCTGCTCTCCGTACTCGCGTATTACACTCCCACCACGTTCACGGGCATTGGTCCGTGGGTCACCACGCTACTGATGCTGATTATGTTCGGCATGGGCGTGCATCTAAAAATTGACGATTTCAAACGCGTGCTGTCTCGCCCGGCACCGGTTGCCGCAGGGATTTTCCTGCACTACCTGGTGATGCCGCTCGCGGCCTGGCTGCTGGCGATGGCCTTTAAGATGCCGCCCGACCTTTCCGCCGGGATGGTGCTGGTGGGGAGCGTCGCCAGCGGCACGGCATCTAACGTCATGATCTATCTGGCGAAAGGCGACGTGGCGCTCTCCGTCACTATCTCTTCCGTTTCCACGCTGGTGGGCGTGATTGCCACGCCGCTGTTAACCCGCCTGTACGTGGACGCGCATATCCAGGTGGATGTGATGGGCATGCTGCTCAGCATTCTGCAAATCGTGGTGATCCCGATTGCGCTGGGACTGGTGATCCACCATCTCTTCCCGCGGGTGGTGAAAGCGGTTGAGCCGTATCTGCCCGCGTTTTCGATGGTCTGCATACTTGCCATTATCAGCGCCGTGGTAGCCGGTTCCGCATCGCACATTGCTTCAGTGGGCTTTGTAGTGATCGTCGCGGTTGTGCTGCATAACACCATTGGTCTGCTGGGCGGATACTGGGGTGGAAAGCTGTTTGGTTTCGACGAATCCACCTGCCGCACGCTGGCGATCGAAGTGGGGATGCAGAACTCTGGCCTGGCGGCGGCGCTGGGTAAAATTTACTTCTCACCGCTGGCGGCGCTACCGGGAGCGCTGTTCTCCGTCTGGCACAACCTGTCCGGTTCGCTGTTAGCAGGGTACTGGTCCGGTAAGCCGATTGATGACCAACCGAAAAAAGATGCGGTGAAACAGGGTTAATTGAGCCGGCTTGCTTTACACTGAAGCCTCCCCATCAGGAGGCTTCAGCAATGGCTACACCACGTTTGACCCAGAAAGACATGACCGAAGCCGAGCAGCGCGAACTTAAAACGCTTCTCGACCGCGCCCGCATCTCGCATGGCCGCACGCTGACGAACGCCGAAACCAATCAGGTTAAAAAAGAGTACATCGATAAGCTGATGGCGCAACGTGATGCCGCGGCGAAAAAAGCCCGCAAGCTGAAAAAAGAGCAGGCGTATAAACCCGACGCAGAGGCGACTTTTTCCTGGTCCGCCAGCACATCAACCCGTGGAAGGCGCTAATCAGCGCCCTTTCTTTTTGCGCCCCGGCTGGGTAAAGCGTTTTCCGTTGCCCGGCTTGCCTCGCCCTTTCTCTTCCGCCTGCGGTGCCTTCACCACCGGACGCTTAATCGCCTGCGTTTTCGGTTTGGCTTTAGCTTTCGGCTTCGCTTCGGACGAGGAGTTCTCGATAAGTTTGAACAGCTCGATCAGCTCGTCATCCGTTAAGTCACGCCACTCGCCCAGCGGGATGCCAGACAGGCTGACGTTCATGATGCGCGTGCGTTCCAGCTTCGTCACTTCATAACCGAAGTACTCGCACATGCGGCGGATCTGGCGGTTCAGGCCCTGAACCAGCGTGATGCGGAACGCGAACGGTGCTTCTTTTTTGACTTTACACTTCTTCGTCACGGTGCCCAGAATCGGCACGCCAGCGCCCATTCCGCGGATAAACTCGTCCGTCACCGGCTTGTTCACCGTCACGATGTACTCTTTCTCGTGGTCGTTACCGGCACGCAGAATTTTGTTGACCAGATCGCCGTGGTTGGTGAGGAAAATCAGCCCCTGAGAGTCTTTATCCAGACGGCCAATCGGGAAAATGCGGCTGCTGTGGTTCACGAAATCCACAATGTTGTCCCGCTCGCCATCTTCCGTGGTGCTGACAATCCCAACCGGTTTGTTCAACGCGATAAACACCAGGTCTTCGGCATCACGCGGTTCGATGACCTGACCATTCACTTTCACCACATCGCCAGGTACCACCTGATCGCCAATGGTGGCGCGTTTGCCGTTAAGAAACACGTTACCCTGTTCAATGTAACGGTCAGCCTCGCGACGTGAGCAGATCCCGCTCTCGCTAATGTATTTGTTTAATCGGGTTGATTGAGTTGGCAGCATAGTTTCTCCTGTGAAGGGCGAAATATACCTTACCTTGCGCCTGACAAAAAAGTCCTAGTAACCGCTGATCAGAAAATCGAGTGCATCCCGCAATGAAGCACTGCTGTTAGTAAGATCGGCAACGCGTTCACCTAACTCTTTTAGCGATATGCCTGCCATCATGTGCATCATCACCACGCAGGGTTTTCCCGCGACCTCAACGGCGGGAGCGACCAGTACATGCTTCATCAGAACGACCTCTGAAAGTCACTAAAGGAGCCGTTTTCATCAACCCACTGGTTAATGGCGTCAATAGAAGCTTTATTTTCTTCAAGCCACTCTGCGCGCCGATGTTCACGAAATAGCTCCTGCAAAGCCGCCGTTAGCACGGCAGAAAGGTTAAGTTTAAGCCTTCGCGCCTCTTCAAGGATGTCCGGCGACAGGGAAACATTCACTGATTTTTTAATACTATTAGCACCGCGCATGAGAACCCCCATTGGAATGCGCATGAACTGGCGAAGTGTAGCGTAATAAATGAGCACTTCCTATTCCCTTAAAAATGTAAGGGTTGAAGAATAAATTGCTCTTTATGGGGAGTCACGCCTCACAAAACCCTTTTGCGAGGCGCTTTCAGAGATTAATACTCATCCCGCTCATCGTCTTCATCCGGCTGCTCCATCACGCTGTATGCCACCGCACAGAACAACGAGTTAAGACGCTTCATATCTCCCAGCAGCCCCAGGTGGAGCGAGCTGGTTTCGATACTCTGCACGTTCTGCTGGTGCAGACGCTCAACGTGGGCGTGCGAGTAGCGCCGGTTGAGGATGCGGAAACGGTGCTTGTTGCGGCGCAGGCGGCGCGCGCTCGGCACGTCGCTGGAGAAGAAGACCGACATCGCCAGCTTCAGGTTGCTGACCAGCTGTTCGTGCAGCGCTTCCAGCTCCTTCAGCCCTTCGACAGAAAACGCCCGACGTGCGGCCAGGGATTTGTCTGCGATTTCACTGCCCATACGCTCGACAATATCCGAAGCCTGCTCCAGGTTAAGCGACATTTCAATGATTTCCGCCCAGCGGCGCGACTCCTCTTCCGCCAGCTCGTCCTGCGGGATCCGCGCCAGATAGAGCTTGATGGCGGTATACAGCACGTTGATATCGTCCGCCAGCCTGCGCAGCTCTTTTTCTTCGCGCGGCTCGCCGTGCATCACCTTTTGCAACCCTTCCAGCATGGTTTCCATCGCGTCACCCATGCGCAGCGTTTCGCGGGCGGCATTCGCGATGGCCAGCGCGGGCGTGTCCAGCACCGAGGTGTCCAGATGCTTCGGTTTAAGGCGCGCGTCCAGCTCCGGTTCATCACGAATTAGCCGCTCGCAGAAGCGGGCCATCGGCGCGGCAAACGGCACCATCGCCAGACAGCGTACCAGGTTGTAGAAGACGTGAAAGTAGATCACCAGCTCCGCTTTCGGCAGAGAGAGGTTGTCCATCAGGTTCGCCAGCGGGTGCACAAACGGCAGAATGATCAGGCTACCCACCAGCTTGAAGAGCAAACTCCCCAGCGCCACCCGGCGGGCGGCAGCATTGGCTGCGCTGTTGTTAAGCATCGCCAGCAGGCCAGAGCCAAGATTCGCACCGATGACCAGGCATAGCGCCACCGGGAAAGAGATCGCGCCCGCAGCGGTTAGCGTGGCCGTCAGCAACACGGCCGCCAGGCTGGAGTAGCTGACAATGGCAAACACCGCGCCGATCAGCGCATCCAGCATAATATCGCCGGTTAACGAGGCGAAAATGACCTGCACACCGTTGGCCTGGGTGATCGGCGTGACAGCCTGCACAATCAGCTCCAGCGCTAGCAGGATCAGCCCGAGGCCAATACCGACGCGGCCAAGCTGCCCGGCACGGCTTTGCTTACGGCCGAGGAAGAAAATGACGCCGATAAAAATCAGCAGCGGCGACAGCCAGGAGAGATCGAAGGTCAGGATACGTGCCATCAGCGCGGTACCGACGTCGGCACCAAGGACAATCACCAGCGCCGGGGCGAGCGCCACCAGATCCTGCGCCACGAACGAGGTGACGAGCATAGTGGTGGCGTTGCTGCTTTGCACCAGCGCCGTGACGCCAATACCCGCACAGAAGGCGAGCGGCTTCTTCTCAACGCTGCCGCTGAGAACGGTACGTAAACGTGCGCCAAACACGCGCATCACGCCGGTACGAACGATATGGGTGCCCCATACCAGCAGTGCGACTGCGGAGAGCAGGTGTAACAACGTCAACACAGTGGGTTTTCCTCCTTATCGTTATCTGTTTTCCTGAGGCTTGTTGCGCGTTATCTTGCCGGATGGCGGCTACGCCTTATCCGGCCTACGCGCAGGCCCGGTCAGCGCAGCGCCGCCGGGCAATGTAGTAAGAACCTTCTTCCAGTATAAGGGTTTAAACGTAAGAAAGAGACAAGGCACCATAGCGGTGCCCTGTTTGTTGTAAGGAAAAGTGACGTTAGTCTGCGTCGTAGCCTAAATTCGGCGCCAGCCAGCGTTCCACCTCTGACACGCTCATGCCTTTTCGCAGGGCGTAGTCTTCAATCTGATCCCGCTGAAGCTGTGCCACGGCGAAGTACTTGCTGTCCGGGTGGCTGAAATACCAGCCGGAAACGGACGCGCCCGGCCACATGGCGAACGACTCGGTAAGTTTCATGCCGGTATGCGCTTCCACGTCGAGCAGTTTCCAGATAGTGCCCTTCTCGGTGTGTTCCGGGCAGGCCGGATACCCCGGCGCCGGACGAATGCCCTGGTAGTTTTCGCGGATCAGCTCCTCGTTGCTGAGATTCTCATTCGCCGCGTAGCCCCAGTGCACCTTACGTACGCGCTCATGCAGATACTCGGCAAAGGCTTCCGCCAGGCGATCGGCAATCGCTTTCACCATGATTTTGTTGTAATCATCGTGCTGTGCGTCGTACGCGTCCGCCAGCGCGTCTTCTTCCAGACCACCGGTTACGGCAAAGGCGCCGATATAGTCGGCTTTACCGGAGAGTTTCGGTGCGACGAAATCCGCCAGGCAGTAGTTGGCAAAGCCCACTTTCTCGGTTTGCTGGCGCAGATGGTGGCTCACGGCCAGCACATGGGTGCGGGTTTCATCGCGGTAGATTTCTATGTCGTCGCCCACGCGGTTCGCCGGGAACAGCCCCACCACGCCGCGCGGGTTGAGGGCTTTCTCTGCGCTCAGTCTGTCGAGCATATCGTTGGCATCTTTAAACAGGCGTTTCGCCTCTTCGCCTACTACCTCATCTTCAAGAATGCGCGGATATTTGCCCGCCAGCGACCAGGTCATGAAGAACGGCGTCCAGTCGATGTAGTTACGCAGCGTTTCGATGCTGGCCGTCACCTCCTGCACGCCCAGACGGTGCGCGACCGGCGGCGTATAGCTGGACCAGTCGAACGCCAGATCGTTATCGCGCGCCGCCTGAAGCGAAACCGGCGGCGTGCGCGGTTTCTTACGTCCATGCTGAATGCGGACGGTTTCATACTCTTTGCGGGTGCGGGCGACAAAGTCATCGCGCTGGGTGTCAGACAGCAGCGCGGAGACCACGCCCACGGTGCGCGAGGCGTTTTGGACATACACCGTCGGCCCACTGTAGTTCTGCTCGATTTTCACTGCGGTGTGGGCTTTCGAGGTGGTTGCCCCGCCAATCAGCAGTGGAATAGTGAAGCCCTGGCGCTCCATCTCTTTTGCCACGTTGACCATTTCGTCCAGCGACGGCGTAATCAGCCCGGAAAGACCAATCAGATCCGCATTCACTTCGCGAGCGGTCCTGAGGATTTTATCCGCCGGGACCATCACGCCAAGATCGATAATTTCGTAGTTATTGCATTGCAGTACCACGCCGACAATGTTTTTGCCGATGTCGTGTACGTCGCCCTTCACGGTGGCAATGACCATCTTACCGTTACTGGAGCCCTTCTCTTTGCTGGCTTCGATAAACGGCTCAAGATAAGCCACGGCCTGCTTCATGACGCGGGCGGATTTCACTACCTGCGGCAGGAACATTTTGCCCTCGCCGAACAGATCGCCGACCACGTTCATGCCGTCCATCAGCGGCCCTTCGATCACTTCAATCGGACGGGCTGCCTGCTGACGCGCTTCCTCGGTATCCTGCTCAATGAACTCAGTAATGCCTTTTACCAGCGAGTATTCCAGACGCTTTCTCACATCCCAGGAACGCCATTCGGCCTGCTGAACGTTGGCTGATTCGTCAGCTTTACTGCCGCGGTATTTTTCCGCCAGATCCAGCATGCGTTCAGTGGCGTCGTCACGACGGTTAAGGATCACGTCTTCTACTGCGTCGCGTAGTTCTGCGGGCAGGTCGTCGTAAATCGCCAGCTGTCCGGCGTTAACGATCCCCATGTCCATCCCGTTGCGGATGGCATAGTAGAGGAACACGGCGTGGATGGCCTCACGCACCGGGTCGTTGCCGCGGAACGAGAACGAGACGTTCGACACGCCGCCGGAAATTAGCGCATGCGGTAGCTCGCGTTTGATGTCTTCACACGCGCCGATAAAGTCCTGGGCGTAGTTGTTGTGCTCTTCAATGCCGGTTGCGACAGCAAAGATGTTCGGGTCGAAAATAATGTCTTCCGGCGGGAAGCCCACCTCTTCGGTCAGAATTTTGTACGCGCGGCGGCAAATCTCAATTTTGCGCTCGCGGGTATCGGCCTGGCCCACTTCATCGAAGGCCATCACCACCACGGCGGCCCCGTAGCGACGCACCAGCTTCGCGTGGTGGATAAAGGTATCGACGCCCTCTTTCATTGAGATGGAGTTAACGATGCCTTTGCCCTGAATGCACTTCAGCCCCTTTTCGATGACGTCCCATTTGGAGGAGTCAATCATGATCGGCACGCGGGCGATGTCCGGCTCACCGGCAATCAGGTTGAGGAAACGCACCATCGCCGCTTCGGCGTCGAGCATCCCCTCGTCCATGTTGATATCGATAATCTGCGCGCCGCTCTCCACCTGCTGGCGGGCAACGTCCAGCGCTTCGCTGTACTTCTCTTCTTTGATCAGGCGCTTGAATTTAGCGGAACCGGTCACGTTGGTACGTTCACCCACGTTCACAAACAGGCTGTCGTCGCCGATGGTCAACGGCTCAAGGCCGGAAAGACGGCAGGCTACCGGAAGCTCGGGTAACTTGCGCGGTGCAAGCCCGGCGACGGCGCGGCTCATGGCGGCGATATGCTCCGGCGTGGTGCCGCAGCAGCCGCCGACGATGTTGAGGAAGCCAGATTCGGCCCACTCGCGGATTTGCGCCGCCATGGTGTCGGCATCCAGATCGTACTCACCGAACGCGTTCGGCAGACCGGCGTTCGGGTGGGCGGTGACGTAGCACTCTGCGATGCGCGAAAGCTCCTGCACGTACTGGCGCAGCTCGTCCGGCCCCAGCGCGCAGTTCAGGCCGAAGGAGAGCGCTTCGGCATGGCGCAGAGAGTTATAAAACGCTTCGGTTGTCTGGCCGGAAAGCGTGCGCCCCGAGGCATCGGTGATGGTGCCGGAAATCATGATCGGCAGGTCAACGCCCAGCGCCTCGAACTCCTCTTTCACCGCGTAAATTGCGGCTTTGGCGTTGAGAGTGTCGAATACGGTTTCAATCAGGATCAGGTCGGAACCGCCTTCCACCAGCGCTTTAGTGGACTCACGATACGCGGCCACCAGTTGGTCAAAGGTGATATTGCGGAAGGCTGGATCGTTCACGTCCGGAGAAATCGACGCGGTGCGGTTGGTCGGGCCCAGCACCCCGGCAACATAGCGCGGCTTGTCCGGCGTGCGGGCCGTCCACTCGTCGGCGCAGGCGCGGGCGAGTTTCGCCGCTTCAAAGTTGATCTCCGCCGACAGGGATTCCATCTGGTAATCCGCCATGGCGATGGTTGTCGAGTTGAAGGTGTTGGTTTCTACAATATCCGCACCCGCTTCGAAGTAGGCGTTGTGGATATCCCTGATGACAGAGGGTTTGCTCAACACCAGCAGGTCATTGTTTCCTTTCAGGTCACAAGGCCAGTCGGCAAAGCGCTCGCCGCGGAAATCGTCTTCACTCAGACGATAGCCCTGGATCATGGTGCCCATGCCGCCGTCCAGCACCAGAATTCGTTCATTTAACTGCGCACGCAGTTGCTCTACTTTGCTGCTCACACTTGCTCCCGACAACGTTCAACATGGCCAAAAGGCTGCGTTCCATACTGGCATAATCTCTAAGGGTCGAAAAGTCACACAGCGGTAACATGAGACATGTTCACTATCACTCCTCCGATCAGTCAGGAAAGCGGTTGCAAAACCACCAAATAAAACGAAAATGATTTCCACGATACAGAAAAAGGAGTTCGTCATGGTTACGACCGTTCCCGCTAAACGCGGCAGAAAACCTGCTGCAACCACCGCTGCACAACCTGGCGGACAGGTTCAATCCCTGACGCGCGGCCTGAAGCTGCTGGAATGGATAGCCGAATCGCATGGTAGCGTGGCCCTGACGGAGCTGGCGCAGCAGGCTGGCCTGCCGAACTCCACCACGCACCGTCTGCTGACCACCATGCAGCAGCTGGGCTTCGTGCGTCAGGTGGGCGAGCTGGGACACTGGGCGGTGGGCGCACATGCGTTTATTGTCGGCAGCAGCTTCCTGCAAAGCCGCAACCTGCTGGCGATTGTCCACCCGATTCTGCGCAAGCTGATGGAGGAGTCCGGCGAGACGGTAAACCTGGCCGTGCTGGATCAGAGCGATCATCAGGCGATTATCATCGACCAGGTGCAGTGTACGCAGCTGATGCGCATGTCCGCACCGATTGGCGGCAAGCTGCCGATGCATGCCTCTGGCGCAGGGAAAGCGTTTCTCTCGCAGCTTAGCGAAGAGCAGGTGACGGGTCTGCTGCACCGTAAAGGTCTGCACGCCTACACCCACGCCACCCTGGTGTCGCCGGTGCATCTGAAAGAAGATCTGGCTCTGACCCGCAAGCGCGGCTATTCGTTTGATGACGAAGAACATGCCCTCGGGCTGCGCTGCCTCGCGTCCTGTATTTTCGACGAACACCGCGAGCCGTTTGCCGCCATCTCCATCTCCGGGCCGATTTCACGTATGACCGACGACCGCGTCACCGAGCTGGGTGCGCTGGTGATTAAGGCCGCAAAAGAGGTGACGCTGGCGTATGGTGGGATTCGCTAGGATTGAGGGCGGTCTGGTGCCCTCACCCCGGCCCTCTCCCACAGGGAGAGGGAGAAAACATGATGCCCTTACCCTGCGGGAGAGGGAGAAAAGCGGATGCAAAACCGCTGCTTGCGGCGGTAAGCGTAGACATCTTCCACGTGCCCGTTTTTAATCCGCGTTTGCAGCCCGCGCCAGTAACTGGCGCGGAACAGATCGGCATGCATCTCTTCGAATAGCGGCCCGATGCGCGGGTCGGCACAAAGCCAGTGGCGAAACTCCTCCGGAAACACATCGCCCGGCGATACGCTGTACCACGGCTCGCTGGACAGTTCATCTTCCGGGTAGCGCGGCGGCGGGATATCGCGGAAGTTCACCTCGGTCATGTAGCAAATTTCATCGTAATCGTAGAACACTACCCGCCCGTGACGGGTGACGCCGAAGTTTTTAAACAGCATATCGCCGGGGAAAATATTGGCAGCGGCGAGCTGGCGGATGGCGTTGCCGTACTCTTCGATGGCATCACGTAAAGCCTGGCCCTCTGACTGTTCCAGCCAGATATTTAGCGGCACCATACGGCGCTCAATGTAGAGATGGCTGATCGCAATCTTATCGCCAAGATCGGTAATTTTCGTCGGCGCTTCCTGCATGAGTAGCGTCATTAGCGCCGGATCGATCTGCTGCTTATCCAGCACAAAGTTTTCAAACTCCTGGGTATCGGCCATTCGCCCGACGCGATCGTGCTCTTTTACCAGCTGATAGCAGGCACGGACGTGGGCTGCGGTCATCTCTTTCTGCGGGGCGAATTTATCCTTAATCACCTTAAACACCCGATCAAAGCCCGGCAGCGTGAAGACCAGCATCACCATGCCGCGGATACCCGGCGCTTCGATAAACTGCTCATCAGCCGTGGTGACATAACGCAGGTATTCCCGATAACTCTCCGTTTTGGCATGCTTCTGACAGCCAATCGCCATATACAGCTCGGCGGTGGTTTTGCCCGGCAGGATCTCGCGCAGCCACTCCACCAGGGCGGCGGGCAGCGGGGCGTAGACCATGAAATAGGAGCGGGCGAAGCCAAATACGATACTCGCCTCAGCGCTGGTAGTCAGGCAGGTATCGACAAACAGTTCGCCGTCGTCGGTACGGTGAATGGGCAGCAGAAACGGCACGATGGCTGTCGGCGTAACCAGTTTGCCCACCAGCCAGGCGGCCTTATTGCGGTAGAAAAGCTCGTTGGCAACCTGCAAATGGCTGCGGCTGAGCACCGCCTCACCGAAGGTTTCACTGAGATACGCGTGGATATAGCCGATATCCCGGGGTTTATTCTGCCACGGCAGGCGCAGCGGCAAATCCGTTAAGACGCGGTGCAGGAGCTTTTCCCAGCCGCGATCGGGAAAGAAATCTTTCGCCAGCGGACGCGGAATGGTACGGAAGCGTCGCTCGGGCTGGGAGCTGAAGATAAATAACCGCTCAGGAGATAATGAGCGGTGGTCAAATAACCGGCAATAGACGGAGTTGAAAAAGCTCTCCGCAATCTCGAAGCGCGGGTAGTCGGGTAACAGATGGGTGTAATGCTCTTTCACGCGCAGTAAAAATTCCGCATCCGGGCTTTTACCGTCGGTGATACAGCGCAGTTGTTCCACCACCAGACCTACGTGGTGATCATAGAGATGGATACGCTGCTTCATGGCCTGCTGAACCGCATGCCAGTCGGCGTGCTCAAAACGCTGTTGCGCGCCGGATGTGACTTCCAGAAAGCGGCCATACTGGGCATCGAAGCCCTGCAAAATAGTTTGGGCTATCAGTAATTCCAGACCACGCGACATATATTCCCCTCACCCCAACCCTCTCCCCGAGGGGGGAGAGGGGGAAAGATCAGAACTGTGCTTCTTCCGTTGAACCCGTTAATGCCGTGACGGAGGAAGTCCCGCCCTGAATAATTGTGGTCACATTATCGAAGTAGCCGGTTCCCACCTCCTGCTGGTGCGAAACGAAGGTATATCCCTCTTTACCCGCCGCAAATTCTGGCTGCTGTACCTTCTCAACATAGTGCTTCATGCCTTCGCCCTGTGCGTAGGCATGCGCCAGGTCGAACATGTTGAACCACATGCTGTGGATACCCGCCAGGGTGATGAACTGGTACTTGTAGCCCATATCCGACAGCTGCTGCTGGAAGCTGGCGATGGTCGTGTCGTCCAGATTTTTTTGCCAGTTGAAGGACGGCGAACAGTTATAGGCCAGCAGCTTGCCCGGATATCTCGCATGAATCGCATCGGCAAAGCGCTTCGCCAGCGCCAGATCCGGCGTGGAGGTTTCACACCAGACCAGGTCGGCGTAAGGGGCATACGCCAGGCCGCGGCTGATCGCCTGTTCAATACCGGCATGCGTGCGATAGAACCCTTCGCTGGTGCGTTCGCCGGTGATGAATTCGCTGTCGTACGGGTCGCAGTCAGAGGTGATCAGGTCCGCTGCGTCCGCATCGGTACGAGCAATGACCAGCGTCGGCACGCCGAGCACGTCAGCAGCCAGACGCGCGGCAACCAGCTTCTGGATCGCTTCCTGAGTTGGCACCAGCACTTTCCCGCCCATATGCCCACACTTCTTCACCGACGCCAGCTGATCTTCAAAGTGTACGGCCGCTGCACCGGCCTCAATCATCGATTTCATCAGCTCAAAGGCGTTCAGCACGCCGCCGAAACCGGCTTCCGCATCGGCGACGATCGGCAGGAAATAATCAGTAAAGCGCGGATCGTGGGGCTCGATGCCCGCCGCCCACTGGATCTGATCCGCACGGCGGAAGGTATTGTTGATCCGATCTACCACTGACGGCACCGAGTTCGCCGGATAAAGAGATTGATCCGGATACATGCTGGAGGCCAGGTTAGCATCCGCCGCGACCTGCCAGCCGGAAAGATAGATAGCTTCAATGCCGGCCTTCGCCTGCTGCAATGCCTGACCGCCAGTCAGTGCGCCGAGGCTGTTGATATAACCTTTTTTAGACCCCCCGTGCAGCAGATCCCACATTTTCGCCGCGCCGTTCTGCGCCAGCGTACACTCCGGGTTAACCGAGCCGCGTAACTTCACCACTTCCTCTGCGCTGTACGGACGGCGAATGCCTTCCCAGCGCGGTTGGGTCCACTCTTTTTGTAACTCTTCGATCTGTTGGGTACGGGTTTTCATGTGCAGATGCTCCATATTGTTATGTGGTGAATTACGCCAGGAAGCGGTAGCCCGGCAGGGTCAGGAAGTCGATTAAGTCATCAGAGGTGGTGATTTGCTCCATCAGGCGCGCAGCGTCATTAAAACGCCCGCTGCTGAAGCGGTGCTCGCCCAGTTCGTCCTGGATGACCCGCATCTCTTCGGCCAGCATCTGACGGAACAGGGCTTTGGTGACCGGTTTGCCGTTGCTGAGCGTTTTTTGATGATGGATCCACTGCCAGATGGAGGTACGTGAAATTTCCGCCGTGGCGGCATCTTCCATCAGGCCGTAGATCGGCACGCAGCCGTTGCCGGAGATCCATGCCTCGATGTACTGCACGGCGACGCGAATATTGGCGCGCATGCCCTCTTCCGTACGCTCGCCCGCACACGGCGCAAGCAACTGTTCTTCTGCGATTGGCGCATCGTCTTCACGGGTGACAAACAGCTGGTTTTTGTTGTCGCCGAGTACGCGGTTGAAGACCTCCATCGCCGTGTCGGCCAGACCGGGGTGGGCAATCCACGTCCCGTCGTGGCCGTTACGGGCTTCCAGCTCTTTATCGGCTTTCACCTTGTTGAGCACCTGATTGTTACGCTCTGCGTCTTTGCTCGGGATAAACGCCGCCATGCCGCCCATCGCAAAGGCGCCGCGTTTGTGGCAGGTCTTAATCAGCAGGCGCGAGTAGGCGCTGAGGAACGGTTTATCCATGGTCACAACCTGACGATCCGGCAATACCCGGTCGGCATGGTTTTTCAGGGTTTTGATGTAGCTGAAGATGTAATCCCAGCGGCCGCAGTTCAGGCCCACAATATGGTCACGCAGCGCATGGAGGATCTCATGCATCTGGAATACGGCTGGCAGGGTTTCAATCAGCAGCGTGGCCTTAATGGTGCCGCGCGGCAGGCTGAAGCGGTCTTCTGCGTAGCTGAAGACTTCACTCCACCACGCCGCTTCCTGCCAGGACTGGGTTTTCGGCAGATAGAAATAGGGGCCGCTGCCTTTCGCCAGCAGGTTCTTATGGTTGTGGAAGAAGTACAGCGCAAAGTCGAACAGGCTGCCCGGAATGGCTTCTCCGCGCCAGGTGACGTGTTTTTCAGGCAAATGCAGACCGCGTACGCGGCAGATCAGCACCGCCGGATTCGGTTTGAGCTGGTAAATTTTACCGGCTTCGTTGGTATAGCTGATGGTGCCGTTGACGGCGTCGCGCAGGTTGATCTGCCCGTCGATAACTTTCTGCCAGTCCGGCGCGAGGGAATCTTCGAAGTCCGCCATAAATACTTTGACGTTGGCATTCATGGCGTTAATCACCATTTTGCGCTCTACCGGGCCGGTGATCTCTACGCGACGATCCTGTAAATCTTCAGGGATTCCGCGAATTTTCCATTCACCATTACGAATGGAAGCGGTTTCCGAAATAAACCCTGGCAACTTGCCGTTATCGATCTCCTGCTGTTGATGAATGCGTGCCGCCAGCAGTTTATTACGCTGTGGCGTAAAGCGAGTCACCAGTTCAGTCAGAAACTCTACCGCTTCTGCCGTCAAAACTTGCTGTTCTTGCTCGCCATTCGGCTGGGTAAAGGTCAGTTCATCGACCGTTGTTGCCTGTTGAGTCATCGTTCTGCTCCTCATCAAAGATCCAAAATCACGCCCCCGATGCGAGCGAAAGATCGTTGTGTAGTTTTCGCTCAGCAGAATTAAGACTATCTATAATTTTTCCAAAATCAAAAACAATTTCCATTTTAATTCATATCCAATCACAACTGTATGATTAATATGGGATTAAAGTTTTTCACGATGTTGAGTTGGTTTTCGGAAATAAAAAAGGCACCCTAAGGTGCCTGATCTGAATAGCTGAAACGCTTTAGGATTGTTTAATGCAGACGATTACTCCAGCGTCGGATTCATGTGGCGCAGATCGTACGGCGTAATCTGGTAGACGTAATAGTTGAGCCAGTTAGTGAACAGCAGATTTCCGTGACTACGCCAGGTTGCCCGAGGCGTGTTTTGCGGATCGTTTTTCGGGAAATAGTTGTACGGGACATCCGGATTCAGACCCGCTTCAACGTCACGAAAATACTCTGACGCGAGGGTATGCGGATCGTACTCAGGATGGCCGGTAACGAACGCGATGCGTTTGTCTTTACTAGCGAACAGGTAGGCATCGCCGTCTTCCGTTTCGGCCAGGATTTCCAGGTCGGTATAATCGCGGATCAGCTGTGCCGGAAAATCGGCGTATCGAGAATGCGGAGCCAGGAAAGTGTCATCGAAACCACGCGTCAGCAGCGCATGCGGGTGAAGAATGTGGTGTTCGTATACGCCAGAAAGTTTGTCGCTGCGGGTTTGCTTGGGAATGCCATAGAGGATATTCAGCGCGGCCTGTACCGCCCAACAGACAAATAAGGTGGACGTGACGTGATCTTTTGCCCACTCCAGCACCTGCCTGATTTGTGGCCAGTAGGCAACGTCATTAAATTCCACCAGACCCAGCGGTGCGCCGGTGACGATCAGTCCATCGAAATTCTCATCGCGAATATCTTCAAAATTACAGTAGAAGTTATTCAGATGCTCAGCAGGCGTGTTGCGTGACTCACGGGCGTCAATGCGCAGCAGCTGGATATCAACCTGAAGCGGAGAGTTGGAGAGCAAACGCAGGAACTGGTTCTCCGTTTCGATCTTTTTTGGCATCAGATTGAGAATAAGCACCTTCAGCGGGCGAATTTCCTGACCTGTCGCACGCGAAGCCGTCATGACGAAGACATTCTCTTCACGCAAGAAATTGACGGCTGGTAGCTCGTCCTGCACCCGAATCGGCATAACCTTAAATCCTCACAACATACGTATAAACGTTTAGACATCCAGACAGCTAACGATACCCAGAAACAGGCTTAATGTCGAGTCTGCAAGCGAAAGGTGAGAAAGTTTCAAGGAGGGAAAGCATGTAGGGCGGGTAAGGTGGGGCCACCACCCGACTTTTCAGAACGCACAAAGCAAAAAACCCCGCACCTTCCGGTACGGGGTTCTTCCTGATTGATGCCTGGCAGTTCCCTACTCTCACATGGGGAGACCCCACACTACCATCGGCGCTACGGCGTTTCACTTCTGAGTTCGGCATGGGGTCAGGTGGGACCACCGCG
>NZ_JBMKJI010000029.1:0-59927 GCF_049237025.1 Enterobacter cloacae complex sp. SYL001
AGTGTTAGCAACCCTGCCCAGGACGGAAGGACACTATCAGGACTGAACGCCAGTTTGGCGATTAAGGGGGTTAAATCTGCAAGCGGATGACAGTGCCCCAGCTGCTGCTCAGTCACACCACGTCCTGATAAAATCTCCTGCCCGGTAATGTGATGACCGAAAAAAGCCCGTGCACTGGTGTCGGCAGACCGGCACGCAGGAATATGACGTTAATCTGTATCAGCAGGTACATCTCGCATTAGGGAGCAAGTGATAGCAACCCCGCCCAGAACTGAAGGCCAGCATGAGGACAGAACCCCAGTTTGGCGATTAAGGGGGTTAAATCCGGCAGCGTGAGTAAGTGCCCGTGCTGTGTTAAAGAAATATTCCCTAAGGACAATCTTCCGCTCGGCCTTTTGTATAAAGTTGTCACCCCGGGAGCGGGGATCACTTTACCTGCTTAGCCTAAATCTTACGTCAATCGCTATCCGGAATTTTAGCTTAATGGTCCTGAGTAAGTTAAAAGGGCTACCCATAATGACGTCCCCAGATGGTGATAAAGGAGTTAATTCCGCCTTCGGCTTACAGTGCCGCAGCTGCTGCTCAGCAACACCACGCCCTGATTAAATCTCCCGCCTGTCCTTGTGATGACCAAAAATAGTCCGTGCACTGGCGTCGTAAGACCGGCATACAGGAATGAGGCGTTAATCTTTATTAGGTGGCAGGATTCGCATCATGGGAGCAAGGGCCCTAGAACTGTAGACTAACATTAGAAAATCACAGTTTGGCGATAAAGGGGGTTAAATAAGTTAAAAGTCTTCGGTGAGCAAATTGGATAAATTTTCAGAAACCAAACCGTTAATAATAAACTTTTAGAAGAATGATTAAAGGATATTAAGTTTTGTATGCAAAATGACACCAGTGATCTGTTTTCACTAATAATGCCGCGCTACTTTGATTACCTTTGGTAAACAAAAATGTAATTTACGTGATTTTCATCTTATAATGTCAGTATTGAAGTTATAAATTTTGTTTACTTAATGCGTACACAACCTAACTGCGATTTGTATTTATGTCACTGTTTTTACACCACATTAATTATAAAACCAAAATTTGCAGCACAGTGATGAACTCATTAAGTCACAACCTCATTTGTTTACTTAAGGCATACAATAAAAAACCAGATTCTTATGAGACATCTGGTTTAATTATTTTTGCTTGAAGATATTTACTCTACGCGGCCAAACCCGCTGCTACTTCTTGAGCATAGAGAATTTCTATTGCCTCGCCATAGCTACAATTCTCGCGGCTTTGAATTTCCCATAATTTACTCCTGTCAGCACTATCCGTAGTAAAACAAAGCTCCATTTTCCGGTCTACGTATAACCGACAGATCTCTTGGAAGTTTTCGAACCTGACTAACATCTCTGAAAACACCTTTTTGACTGTACGAATATTTTTCATACGTTCATATTCTGCATCTGAAGTAGAAAAATATTTATTAGCCTTCATTGCTTCAATGCTTTCTTTTTCTTGTTTCATGATTATCTTCCAAGGCGAGTTAGCAGTCAGGGCCCGGCCAACAGAAGAAGTAAAATAATCTTCAAACGACTGTGTGATACAGATGCCAGCGCAGTTTGTTTTCCTGAACCTACGCCATGCCGCTTCGAGGAAGGAAGAGAAGAATTGGTTTGATTGATTTCCGGCACCTGATGAATTATCAGGACGAATGTACTCCCATGCTTCATCAAGGATGAACAAGCGACGACGCCCATCTTTTTTGATGAACATTGCATGCTGAGCAGCCTGAATGATAGACATTAATACAACTGTCTGAAGGTGGGGGGTGCCTTTTAGCTCCTCCAGTTCCAAAACAATAAATCTGCTGTCGAAGTTGATTGGAGGCAACGTATCGGTAAACCGGTGCCCATAAATTCCACCTTCGCACCATGCTCCGAGTTGCTCCCCAATATCCTTTATACGTTTGTCTTCATGCTTCTTGCAACGCAGAGCAAAGCCGGTTATTGAACCGGTCCGACCTGATTTTCTGGATTCTTGGTACTCTTCTGCAATAAGCTGAAGCATCACTGATTGTTGATAATCATCGATAAGGCCTTTCTCTGAAGCCATAATTTTTAGCTGATTCAAAACCATTATGGTCTGAGCAACTTTGTCTTTTTCTGCATCGTTTGAAGTTGATTCACCGGTAAATTCAGGTGCTTCGTTAAATACATCGTCGTTAACAGTGATGTCAGTTAGGAAGGCAAAGGGATTTAGGGTGAAGTCAGGGGTTTTACCGAAATCAATAAATTGACTGTTTGTATATTGTTCCGCAATCCCCTGGTAAGAACGGCCCACGTCCACAACAAATACTTGAGCACCGTCAGGATCATCATCTGGGTATTCGTTTTCTAAAAAATGCTTAAATGTTGAGCGATAATGAACGAGGTTATTAGATCGCGGTCCAGCTCCAAGATAGTTATTGATTAGATATGCTGTCCAGAATGACTTCCCTGCACCTGACGTTGCACCAATAACCATGTTATAGCTTGCAGAAGTCTTGAAAATATCAAGTCCCATGAGTTGACCTTCACGAGAAACTAAACTCAGTACTGGTCTATCTGTATTACCTTTCCAGGGCCCAAAGATCGGTGTCATATGAGCCGCTCCGGTGTTGCTCACTACTTCGGAACGGTCAAGGTCGAAAATTGTCTTTGGGTCATTGCACATTGGCAGACATGACATAAATGACGGGAAAACGATAAAGGAATCATCTGCTACTTTGACCCGGCTTTCGAGGTAAAAGGATTTGAGATCGTTAGCTGCTGTCTGCACAGAATTGGCATTACTACCCATAACAGTGAAAGTAAGATACCCTCTTAAAAGCTTTGCGCCATCCTCAAGCTCGCGAGTTACGGCCATGTAGTCATTATCCATATCCCGCAGGCGAGGGCAGAATGTGACAACTGAAGGTATACTTGCCTGTTTATTAGTGATTGCTTTGTAGCGGACGTTTTCTTTTGACAACTTGAGCGGATCGGCAAACTGAACAGTCTGAGTGATCATAAATGGGCTGAAAATTGTCTTACGTCCATGCATCCAGTTAACTACTAACTCATACATACAACCGAAATTGACGTATTCAGGAAACTTTACAACGGAAAGTTGTTTGAAGTAACGATGCTCAGATTCGTCGTCACTTTGTGTGACTGATGAGAAATGATTTTCTGTGACTGTATACTTACGGCCGGGAACGTTAACTTGTTCATTAAGCCTTTTCATAGTGTTAACGTCTATGAAACCTTCAGCCCACCGGGAGTTCTTTCCGGGGTTTACGACCTTATCTATACAATAGAGCCAGTTTTCTGCATCGACCTTAAACGGATGCAATCCAATCGTAATTAACTTACTTACAAGTTCAGAGTAAAGTGAATCGATACGCGAATGTTCCAGCTCGGTAGGAAGGGCAGACTGTAAAGGAATCGATAGCGAGATCCATACCTGAAAATCCCTCAACATAAGGTTATCATGATCAGGTTTTAAAGGCTTATGCATACTTCTGTCGTAGTAGTCCAACTGATAACCATTAAGCAGATCTGCTTTAAGCTTATCGTTCCCAGTCATACGCCCACCTCGCACAGCTGACCAAGCACTAAGCTGTAAAGTCAGGTCTGGCAATGCAGTCAGAGATATTTGACAGACAGTATCTGTAGGGAAATCCATTTTGAACATTTCAGCAAGAACATCTTGCTGATTATCAAAAACTCCAGGGGATGGATTACAGATAAACATAAACCCTAATCTGTTGCCATCAATCAAAAAATAGTGAGTCCCTGCTAATTGATCGTAAACAGGGATAAACCCACCTAATTGATGGCGATTTAAACCGCTATTGTAATTATTGATAGCTTCCATATTTGACCTTACAGTTGTCTAACAATGCCGTTCGAAGAGACAGCTTTAGTTGCTTTTTGTTGCTGCTGCATATTTTCCCGGGCCGCATCCTGTACTTCTAAAGGAACTATGCGAGCTGGGTTTGAGGTCGAATTCTTGCCAGCAATCCATGTTTGCGGTTTTACGTTGACATAAACGTAGCCGGGAAGATTAAGCGCATCGTTATCATCGGTATAAGGTGCAAAAGTAATTCTCATTACTTTCCCCTGTTGCAGAACAGCAAGTGGTTCAGGAGCCACTACAGCTTGTTTATAACCTTGCGAACGGTATTGCTGGATCTGCCCAGGGTTGAGAGTCGGGTTAACGGGCTGGCCATTGTAAAGAGAGTACATATCCTTACCAGGGCTGATATCAGAATTAGGTGCAACGTAGCGTGGGGCATTTCCAGCAGAAACCGGATAGCTTGTTTGTTTAACGACTTCCGCAGCCGGATGAACGAAAGGGTTACCAGTTGAAGAGGCAGTGCTATAACTGCTAGTCATCCTTACGTTTGAATTAACCGGTACACCAGAAATAGGCCGTGGTCCAATGGATGAAGTAGGGGCACCCATTTTTAAAGTTTTATCGTACATGACAGGTAACTGACCAACTGGCTTAATTTCGGTTTTTGAATAAGCCACAGGCTGATTTTTAAGGGTAGTAGACTGTGGATATTTGACTTCCCCTGGAGGGCTAATTTCAGTTGGATAACGGCTGTCATTGACAGCCGATTTCTCCTTTCCCGATTCCGACTCTTCCCCCGCCAGTGCAGACAGATCATCTCGATTATTAGTTAACTCCATAACTTCGCGAGGACCTTTACAGATAACGCCCTTTTCAATGCCTGGACATTCGGATTCGGAACTACCGATGGAGCACCCCGTAAGATATGAGGATGTACCTACAACCAGAGCACTGAGTACCAATCTTTTGATGTTCATAAACTAGCCTTAATTTGTCTCAAATGGATTTTTTAAGAGAGGTTCAACGCTTTGGTTCAACCAGTAGTCGAAATCTTTTGGAATGCCATTACCAGCCAAACCATCCTGTCTGACAACTGAAGGTACACCCTGCAATTTATAAATTCCTGCGAGCATCAATGACGCTACCAAAGGTTCCGCCGGACATTCTTCTGCTTCTTTTTGAGAGAGCAATCTTTTTTCAATGTCGGATTTGCTTCCCATTAGCCAACGAAGAATATCGAGGTTGTTTATTTTTCCTTTTTCTTTACTACACCAGAGCCTTCTAAGCTCTTCTTTTGGCTCACCGGGTGAGGGAACTAAAACAATATCTATCCGATACTTGTCCCGATCTGCATAGAATTTCTTAACAAGTTCCATGCAACCGTCACAATCAAGTGTTATGAAAATGGCTGCTTGTCTTTTAAGCTTTGAATTTCCCAGAGGAATGGACGCTACAGTTTCCAGAGGGAAGGGGGCCTCATCAAGACTAATAAAATAGGAATTCCTGATTTCTTCTACAGTCAGAACAGGTTTACGTTTAATTACATCAACAAGGCTTCCCCCAGTAAGGGAGTATCGGCCATCGGTCGTTACTGCCATTAGCTGCGAACGTTCGTCCTGAAAGAGGTATAGCCCACCAGAAGGAATGTATATGGCATCCTTAGGTTTATATCCTTTCATTTTTGATAACACACCCGAGATCTGACTGGGTGAAACGCCACCTTCCTTTGCCTTTGCCATTAACGCAGCAGCATCACTATTAGTTAGGACCTGCTCTGAAGCATAAGTGACCGTATTCGCCATAATGGCGAAAGCCGCCATTAAAGGGAAAAGTAACTTTTTCACTATTGGGTGCCCTCTACTTCTTTGCATTATAAGAACTTGATTGTACCGCTTCAGAGCTATCTTCAAGTTCCATATAAGTGACGATTTCAACACTATCCGGTACAGTAACGGCAAGCGTTGCATCAATAATTAAATAGCCACGGTCACGGTAGATCTTCATTAATGTTCTGAAATATTCTTCGAATTGAGATCTATCATTGTCAGCAGTACGGCCTCCGTGATGCTTGAAAAATTCCTTACGTAATTCAGGCATGTCAAGCACTGCAATCTTGTACGAAGGCTGGGATTGTTTATTGAAGTAATCGTAAACATTCATAAAGCCTTTATAACCATAAATAATGACCAATACGGCAAAGGCGAAGAAAAATAAATACTTCAATATTTTTTCAATATCAATTTCGAAGGTAATTTTTTTTGTTGTCCTTTCTCGCACCATTTTTTTAGTGATTTCAGGTCCAGCTGATTCAGGCGATTCTTTTTTTTCTAAACTATCCATTTAAACCTCAGCGACTGGTCAGATTCGTTGGAATTGTAGTTCCGGTCTGAACGACAAATGTAATAGCTCGGCCAGGGCTAATTTCTACGATTGGCCACTGTTGTTCTGCAATTGCGGTGTAGTAATCGACGAGTCGATTAAGACCACCTTGAGCTGCACCAGCCCCGGCTAATGCCCCAAGTGCACCAAAATTAGGGGACTGATACTGAGCCTGTGAATTAGGGTCGATGTTAAGTGAAGATACCTTACTGGGACTTAAGCTACCGGCAAGTGAAGAAAGTCCACCGGCAAATGCAGCTCCTGCAATTGCGTTACCATTTCGGCTGATAAGCGTGCCTCGGATCCCATTTTTTCCGTCATTTTCACTTACAGCATATGCTTCCAGTTTTACGTCAAAAGCTTTCCCTTTTGAATTAACACAAGAGATAGAAGTGGCACGTATGTAAGCACGCTGTGACGCCAGATCACCAACAGCTGAACCCAGAAGGTTACAGTCACGCAAATCCATGGTGAAATTATTGGGCATGATGACATCTTTTTTAATACGCATCGTTACTGGCATTGGTTCTGATTTGGAAGAAAGGCTTGTAGGCGCTTCAAGCCCGGTAATCAGAACACCAGTGATAATAGATGTTGCCGGAAGAAACATTTCATCTTTTCGGGCAGCATGCCGCGCTTTGCTATCAACTGGCGCAGTACCATCACCTCGTACAGTCCGAGTTGGCGCTTTATCTCCTGCAATGACCTCTCTGCCTTCCTTGATTCTGTTTTCAGACACGGGCATAACCTGAATGACACCATCGGTACCATTAGTCTTAATGGAACTTTGTGTGATTGTTCTCATTGGGCTATTACGCGTAGGTGTGATAGAAGCGTAATTAGGGTTTACGCCATTAATCGGCGCATTAGCATTAAGCTGATAAGGAGCTGCCGGTGCCTGCTCATTAATCGTTTTACGCGAACTACCAGCATCCAAGTTACGATTGCCGTTTCGATTTGTCTGCATATCATTAATTTGCTGAGACAGCTGCTGAAGTTGAGAAGTTAAACTTGCAACTTGGGCTTTAGTTTCCTGTTGGGCTTTTTCTGCTTTTTCGCGGTCCTCTTTCGCCGCATTTTGGTCAAGTCGGTTTTGCTTAACCATTTCTTTATATACTTTCTGGCTTTCTTCATTACTCAATTTGTTCATTTGCGAATCATCTAACAACAAATTGGTCTGCATGTCTTTTTTCTGTGTTTTCTTTTCTTTCTTAACTGGTGTGGAAAAAATAGACTGGCTAATAATATAAACAATCACTACCAGCAGAGCGCCAATAACAGAAAGTCTGACGGTCTTATTTTCCCAGGCCTTTTTAATGTCCATGATTAGCTCCACTTGTAGGTTTCTGGAATCGTTTAATTTTTAGATTTCGTTCGCTGTCAGACATCTGAGGAACGATATAGGGTTCACCTGCTCTGGCCCAGTTTTCACGAACAGATGGATGATTCATTTCAGCTTTATCTATCTGGCTCGTTCTAGATATTTCATGTTTGTAATTAGGTTCCAAAACGTTACTTTTGTGATAGTCAAAAGCATTCTCCTCATTAATATTGCCCTCTCCTACAAATTTATCAATAAGAGTTGGATCGTTCATTATTACTGTCTGAACGGGAAAAGCGTTACTGCCATCTTCGATACTAATGGGTGCGTCCGGAACGATTAATACACTCCTTTTTGGTATATATTCTGACCTGTAGTAAAAGCTGGTTAAAGCAAATACGACAAAACCAATCACGGTGGCCCCAAGCAGAGCAGGCAAAGTAACTTTTCCCATATTATTTTCTGATTAGACTTGGTCTGGTTGTAACCCGGGCCTCGCGTTCCTTGAACAATTTATCCCGGACTATGTAAAGCTCTGTTTCTTCTCCCGGTTGCAGGTATGCTTTATCAAATAAAGCACTTGCAATAACGCCTTCTGCCATACACTGCTGATCAGCAACGATTTGACCGTATGGTTTATCGTTTTTCACAAGAATTACATCAATAAGTTCACGTGAGCCAACCAGTCTCTGACCGAGCTTTGCATACATATTAAAGTTACATGGTGACTGCTCTGGCGCAGGAATACGAGAAAGTCGGTCCTGTTGTAAACTGAATCCTGAAGGGACCTCACCAAGAGCCACAGGAGTCAATAAATCAATGATTCTTTGTTTATGATCGTCTTGTTTTGGATCCGTTGGAGCCAGTTCTTCTGACTGGGAGCGGGCCAACATTTCCTCATAGTTTTGCTTATCCAATGAGGTTTCACGTTTGGCTTGCATAGATGGGCTTAAAGATGTAGTAACTGAAATCATCGCACCGGGAACATCAAGCGGTACCAGGGTCAGGTTATAGGTCGATTCAGGTACCTGATCTTCAGACAACATAATCCCGATTGGTTTATCGGTATTAGTTGAAATAAAGACATCGCCACCATTAACAAATATGCTTGCCTCTTCAGCAGGGGTAGAAGTACTGACAGAAGCATTCTTGAAGCTGGTCGATATTCTGTTTTGAAGTCCTCGTGAAACTGGCAGTACCACATTCCCACCAGGCGGCACATTTACACGCTGAACTTCTTTATATCGGTTACGAGCTTCGACATAAAGTTCATCGGCTTTTGACGTGGCGGTCGCATTGGTTGCATTCTGCTGGGAAGAGGTACCTGTTGGTCTCCCATAGCTATCAATTGCACCAGATCGGGTCTGTGCGTCAAATCCGGGGAGACTAGGATTATTTGATAATGCTCCAGTAATAGCGCTTACCGCAGGCGAAGCATTGCTGGCTGGGGAAAGTTGCACGGTAGGGAGATCAGTTGTAGGTTTTTGTCCCTGCGCATTACCGGCTTCACTAAGGTTTGTTTGTGCACCTGACTGTTCAGAACCAGCTTGACCCGGAATAATGGCTTTTGCAGCTCCATTCTGAAATCCGTCAGCACCAACTGGCATTACAACCGGGTTATTAATTGTTGCTGGCAATTGGTATTCTTCAGCGATTACGCAGTTCGAAGTCGTGAGCATGATCAATGCTGTAATTGCGTTGAAGCCTAAGCCCTTTTTTTTAATCATCACTTGTTACCTGTAGACGGTGGCGGATTATCCAGCGTTGCCAGTTGCTCTTTGCCGTTTATCGTAATTTTTTTAATATTCGGTGTTCCGGAATATTGATTTACATATGCAATTCTTGGGCGACCATTTTTCATCCCGAGAACCCATTCATAAGTCCATTTCGATGATTCAGTTTTGTCCGGAACATTTACAAGTCGAGTCGTTTTGGTACCCCAGACATAGACCATGTCATTTTTTGGATCAAAGTAAATATCATTAGGCTTAAAGGTCTGCTCAACACCACGAGCCTGCATGATATTTATCTGCTCCTGTAAAGACTCACTCGTTTTAGCCTGTAGTTCAGGTGAAAGGGCATCGAGGACATAGGCCGTCACAAAGGAAATATTAGTTGGATTAATATTCCCTAAAAGGGTACTAAAAAAGAGAGCCCATTGTGTTTTATAAGATTCCGATGCTTTGTTACCAACAACCGTGATCTCTTCATTCATGTTTGGAGGGGTAACAATCGTCACTGGGTCAGTGAAAAAAAGAATCTTTGCAACCAATAACCCAATGACGGCTATTGAAACAGTATTAATGCGGATAAGTTTTGTATCACGATTAATCAGGGCGCTGTATGTAATTCCAGCACCTGACGCTTCAGCTTGTGGGCTAAATCGTTTTTTAATGTCCAAAAAACGTCCCTTAGCACTTTCATCTTTCTTTACGTATGACTGTTCAAGATCACCGTTTTCATCCTTTTTAGATTTTTTGAAAAAAGGGATGTTAATGCCACTTAGCATTTTCATTCATAGCTCCATCAAGAATACAAATCTCTGATAAATGGATCGTTGAAATAACGGCTACTAAAAACTGCTTTACCTGGCAAAAAACCGAGCCACCAGAGTTTGTGTTTTAGCAATCCTCTTATTCCTGACTCAGCTGCTTTGTTATACGCAATCCAATACACAACCGCTGCTACAACAGAAAACCCGAAGCATTCGAAGATATTCCCAAATGCAACCAGAATGAATGCAAGCCCTAATTTTTTGGCATCCCAAAACAAAATCAGTAGAGGCATGTTGATCCTGAAAGGGAATCTATAGGTATGCTGAGGAACGTCGTTCTGCTTACTCATTAAAAATCCAGAGAGGGGGATGAACCCCCTCATGCATGATTAACAATAAATTACAGCGGTACGCCAGCATCCATAAAGGTGCTGATAATTTTCTCGCCGTTGGCCATTACCAGCATCATGAATAATGAAACCAGTGCCAGGCCCGGGTTAGGCTTAAGGACAGAGAAATATACGCTTGAGATCAACATCGCGGCTGCCAGAATTTTGCCCGGAGCTCCAGTCATACTTTCACTCATGTATGACCAAATATCTCCCAGTGCCCCATCATCTGAACCCGCATATGCCAGACCGCAAAAAAGCACGGTCAGCAGAACAAACAAAATCACTTTTGCGCTTTTTGTTTTAAAAAGTGCAGCCGTGTTAGATTTCTTTTCACTAAGGCCAATATTTAAAGAAAGTTCCATAATTACTCCGTGTAGATTTGAGTTCACGTAAACGCGAATGAATAATACTTTTTTATTCCGATCCTTCCGTTCGCATAAACCCCCTTTTTTTAACGTTTAGCGATTGGTGAATTTTTAAGCAAAGGGCCTAAAGCATAATCTTTGAAAGGTACCAGTGAACGCTTAGTAAAAGTTTGAAAGAGGGGAGGGGGTAAGATTACGTTAAGCTCAATCCTGAAGCTGATGAGACTCCTCAAGCATAAAAGTCACTTTTGATGGTTTGAAAAGCTCTAACTAGATATCGGGCAGGTAACTAAGCTTCATATCTAATCTTTTTTGTTCCCTTATTATCTATCTCTTGATTCTGAGAAGGCCGCATATCACTGTGCTCCCTGGTTCGGCAACTATCAGTTGGAGAAACTACATACAATCCTCGGGCCGGTGCGTCATTCATCTAAATGCCTTTTACACCTCTGGGCGTGAGTGGGACTTTGTCTTGTCCATACGAACATCATTCATTCGAATGCTTTTGGCCAATGCTATTTAAGCAAATGCTTTCTGGCTGAGTCCTTTTGCGAATGAGTCTTTGATATAACTGCATGAATTTTGGGTTGTTTGGTGTACTAACAAAACAAAGGCATTTCTTTGAATGCCATTGGAGTTGTGATGCTTCTGATATTTTTTTGATCTCATATCAAGCACATAGTCCTTCTGATGCCCAATGTCATAGATGTCTTGGACCATTCTCGCTCTTAACAAAGCTGAACTGTGTGTCATTCGACCTAATGCCATTCACCAAAATGCCTTTTTATACCACTGCATAGCTATGCTCGGGATACAGTGGCAAACAAAAGCATTTCAATGAATGAATTTTTGGGATACCGACATCAAAAGCATTTGTATGAATGTAAGAGGCGTAATCCACAAAAGGCATTCACGTGAATAGAGTGCGCACGAAACCATCTTGCTCAACGGCATTTAATGAATGGGCTAGCATGTACGCTTGAGTCAGAAAGGCATACAGATGAATAGTCAGGAGTTCGTTTGAAAAGTTACTTTTTTGCACATTAAGCCGAGATGTAAGACCAGTAGTAAAAGAAGCACTAAGCATAGCACTGATAAATAACTTATTTTTCAGCAGGTTATAACCAGTGCATACCAGATAGCTTTCAACCTTGTTTGGCAAGGGCCAGCTTAGGGCTTCTTTTGAAGATCTGAAATTGTATGTCGCGACCTTTCTTAACTTCTTGATAATCGAGATATCCGATAGATTCAAGTTCCCGCATTGCTTTACGAATTATCTGGTTTTGCGTACGAATAGGGGTTGTAAGAAGCAACCTTTCCCTCAACCGTTTCATATTAACGAACAACGTACCAGCTGGCATTGCTTCAAAATAAATATAGAGAGATTGCGCAGCTTCTTTTTTAGCCAAAATGTATAGAACCTGAAGGCTTAACAATGTCTTATGGTCGTAACGATACAGTTCCCACATAGAAGGATCCCCAACCAGCTCAACAGTATCGCTTTTTGGATCAATCATAGCCTTCTGCACCAGATGCGTTACTGTGAACCGACCACTACGAGAGTCTGAGAAGGCAAGCACTACCGATGCAAGGTTCATTAATGACTCTTTAAAGCGCGCACGAGTTCGTTTGTTGATGTTTGTTGAACTGATACCACACATCTTCGCAAACTCGTTAAAAGTCAGGCTAATCTTCTCGGAAGTAAAACCATATTTACTGAAAGCCATGATGATCCCGAGCCAGCACTTAAAGTCGGTAGACATAGATAGTTTGACACCAGTTATCTTGATGTCGTCATAACCCTCCGATCTTGCAATTTCCATACACGAAAGCTCATCAGAGGCATCAACTTCAAAGTTTCGGTCGCGGTTTTCTTTTGTGCCGACAGGGGTAAATACACTCAATCTCAGCAGGGCCACGGGCTGAACCGACTTGGACGAGTTAGGCGTCAGTTGATAAGTCTTACCTGATTCATTACTGGTTACGTCAAAAGGATGGATTAACTCGTTGTTTTTAATCATTAACTTAACTCGTCGGTGATAAGATTTTCATTTGGCAAACTGTTTATAACCTAGATTCTACGTCAGTACTTCAAAAAGCATAATCAAAGCCTTGATAAATATGCATTCCTTCGAAATTCAGCTTTCACCCATTGGGTGAAAGAAAAGTGCTCAAAAATATGTTAAATTATCAGCTTTTATGACTCGATATATGGTAAAATAATAGTAAGAAAAGTAGTAAAAAGGGGTTCTAATTATGATTAATAAAATTGATTTCAAAGCTAAGAATCTAACATCAAATGCAGGTCTTTTTCTGCTCCTTGAGAATGCAAAAAGCAATGGGATTTTTGATTTTATTGAAAATGACCTCGTATTTGATAATGACTCAACAAATAAAATCAAGATGAATCATATAAAGACCATGCTCTGCGGTCACTTCATTGGCATTGATAAGTTAGAACGTCTAAAGCTACTTCAAAATGATCCCCTCGTCAACGAGTTTGATATTTCCGTAAAAGAACCTGAAACAGTGTCACGGTTTCTAGGAAACTTCAACTTCAAGACAACCCAAATGTTTAGAGACATTAATTTTAAAGTCTTTAAAAAACTGCTCACTAAAAGTAAATTGACATCCATTACGATTGATATTGATAGTAGTGTAATTAACGTAGAAGGTCATCAAGAAGGTGCGTCAAAAGGATATAATCCTAAGAAACTGGGAAACCGATGCTACAATATCCAATTTGCATTTTGCGACGAATTAAAAGCATATGTTACCGGATTTGTAAGAAGTGGCAATACTTACACTGCAAACGGTGCTGCGGAAATGATCAAAGAAATTGTTGCTAACATCAAATCAGACGATTTAGAAATTTTATTTCGAATGGATAGTGGCTACTTTGATGAAAAAATTATCGAAACGATAGAATCTCTTGGATGCAAATATTTAATTAAAGCCAAAAGTTATTCTACACTCACCTCACAAGCAACGAATTCATCAATTGTATTCGTTAAAGGAGAAGAAGGTAGAGAAACTACAGAACTGTATACAAAATTAGTTAAATGGGAAAAAGACAGAAGATTTGTCGTATCTCGCGTACTGAAACCAGAAAAAGAAAGAGCACAATTATCACTTTTAGAAGGTTCCGAATACGACTACTTTTTCTTTGTAACAAATACTACCTTGCTTTCTGAAAAAGTAGTTATATACTATGAAAAGCGTGGTAATGCTGAAAACTATATCAAAGAAGCCAAATACGACATGGCGGTGGGTCATCTCTTGCTAAAGTCATTTTGGGCGAATGAAGCCGTGTTTCAAATGATGATGCTTTCATATAACCTATTTTTGTTGTTCAAGTTTGATTCCTTGGACTCTTCAGAATACAGACAGCAAATAAAGACCTTTCGTTTGAAGTATGTATTTCTTGCAGCAAAAATAATCAAAACCGCAAGATATGTAATCATGAAGTTGTCGGAAAACTATCCGTACAAGGGAGTGTATGAAAAATGTCTGGTATAATAAGAATATCATCAATAAAATTGAGTGTTGCTCTGTGGATAACTTGCAGAGTTTATTAAGTATCATTGCAGCAAAGATGAAATCAATGATTTATCAAAAATGATTGAAAGGTGGTTGTAAATAATGTTACAATGTGTGAGAAGCAGTCTAAATTCTTCGTGAAATAGTGATTTTTGAAGCTAATAAAAAACACACGTGGAATTTAGGTTTCATTCTGGCGACGTCCGTATTTGCCTTTCGGAAGCATAAAATCGGACGCGTTGTGGCTCGCTTCAGGTAAAATATTGACTATTCATGTTGTTGTTATTTCGTCTCTTCCAGAATAAGGAATCCCATGGTTAAAAAATCACTGCGCCAGTTCACGCTGATGGCGACGGCAACCGTCACGCTGTTGTTAGGAAGTGTGCCGCTGTATGCGCAAACGGCGGACGTACAGCAAAAACTTGCCGAATTAGAGCGGCAGTCGGGAGGCAGACTGGGTGTGGCATTGATTAACACAGCAGATAATTCGCAAATACTTTATCGTGCTGATGAGCGCTTTGCGATGTGCAGCACCAGTAAAGTGATGGCCGCGGCCGCGGTGCTGAAGAAAAGTGAAAGCGAACCGAATCTGTTAAATCAGCGAGTTGAGATCAAAAAATCTGACCTTGTTAACTATAATCCGATTGCGGAAAAGCACGTCAATGGGACGATGTCACTGGCTGAGCTTAGCGCGGCCGCGCTACAGTACAGCGATAACGTGGCGATGAATAAGCTGATTGCTCACGTTGGCGGCCCGGCTAGCGTCACCGCGTTCGCCCGACAGCTGGGAGACGAAACGTTCCGTCTCGACCGTACCGAGCCGACGTTAAACACCGCCATTCCGGGCGATCCGCGTGATACCACTTCACCTCGGGCAATGGCGCAAACTCTGCGGAATCTGACGCTGGGTAAAGCATTGGGCGACAGCCAACGGGCGCAGCTGGTGACATGGATGAAAGGCAATACCACCGGTGCAGCGAGCATTCAGGCTGGACTGCCTGCTTCCTGGGTTGTGGGGGATAAAACCGGCAGCGGTGACTATGGCACCACCAACGATATCGCGGTGATCTGGCCAAAAGATCGTGCGCCGCTGATTCTGGTCACTTACTTCACCCAGCCTCAACCTAAGGCAGAAAGCCGTCGCGATGTATTAGCGTCGGCGGCTAAAATCGTCACCGACGGTTTGTAATAGCGGAAACGGAATGGGGAAACTCATTCCGTTTTTGTTTATCGCCTTAGACGGCAAAAGTGCTGTCGCCCACCTGCGCTTGCGCATACCAGGCCATAAGCTCCGTGGTTCCTGGTTCTCCTTCCGCTGGAGCCCAGTGCGCATAGTCATCGGCAGCCACGGGTTGATAGCCACCGTGTTTTACTTCAAAAATTATGCCACCGGTATCCAGCGACAGCACGGCATGCCAGGTTCCTGCGGCCATCTCCAGCACCGTACAGGTTTCCCCCAATATCGCCCGATGGGTGACGGTACCCCGATCGTCAAAATTCAGCACCACGAAACGACCCCTTAATGGCAACAGTAGCTCGAAGGTGTGAGGTATAACATATTCTTGCAAATGCTTTTTACGCATTTACCTAAATGCCATAAGCATTCCAGTAAATGCCTTCCTTATTCATTCAAATGCTTTTCGCATGCATCCGAATGCCGGATCCTTTCATAAAGTTACTATAATCAATGAGTTAAAGATGCCGTGATCTTTACTTGAACTCTATTGATCTTTAGTGATCTAAAGAATTGATCTAACCTGTTGAAAACAATGATAAGTCCATATAAAACAAGGAATAGCGCTCCTTTATCAATATCTACAGATCGCAAACGGAAATGAAAGTGGGTTTACTATCATTGTTTTATTCAAGACAGTTTTTATTTTAATTTTATTAAGCAAATTTTTTGAGTTTACCTTTTAGATGTATCAGCCCTATTTGGCAAATTTGAGGTTCATGTATCATGTAGTAAACAGGAGGAAGATATGAACAACAGCAAACATACAGTCATTGAAGTGGATACTAATCTAGTTGAAATTGAAAAGGGATTTAATCCCCGAGAGGCGGTAATCGGAGATTTGTGTTACGAACAAGAACCTGTCAAATCGATGATTGTGTCAATCAAACAAGCCTTTAAGGAAGGAAGGCAGGTTGATATGATCAAGGTCGTAAAAAGAAAAGGTAAATATTTAGTTCGTCAAGGTCATACTCGTTTTCATGGCTTAAAATTAGCAATTTCTGAAGGTGCTAATATTCCAAAATTATCTGTTATCTTAATCGATTATAAAAACGAAATTGAAGAATACCTTGAGAACCTCGATGGTAACAGAAGCAATGGGCTAAATCCGGTTGGGCAAGCTCATGCATTAGCTCATGCTGTTAGTCTCGGGTATTCGGTTGAAGAACTAGCAATGCGATATCAACGATCAACTACCGCAATTCGTAATATGCTAAAAATCCTTGATATGCCATTAGAGCTTCAACGTTTGATTAGCCTAAATCTAATCAAAAAAACGCTCGCCATTGAAATAATGTTAAAATATTCCAACGATCACAAAATGGTTTTAAAACATATAGAAGGTTTCTTACCTGGCGTTAAGAATATTGAGACTACAACGAGCAAAATTGTAGGCATACCTGAACACAATGCAGCTGGAGCAGGACCAGACACCTTAAATAAAGGCGGACCAGAAAAGAAAAATTCGGCAGTCACACGTAAGACTTTGGGTATTAAGCGCCTCTCGCATAAGAAAACAGAACGGCTAAAATCTGAATTTCTTGAGCTTGTGGAAAGTACACATACGGAATCTATAACGAATACTCAAACAGAACTAAAATTTGGTAGAGATAGTGCACACTTGTTCAAAAATGTTGATAGTAAAAATGTAATATTTTCTGATGATGGTGTTCAAATAATCTTGAATGATGAAAAGCTAAATATTTTATTGTCTTTACTTAACGACGAAAATACAGCAATCATTCTTTCTAAACCAAAATTAGAAGAGCTTCTGGAAATTCGAGATCTCCTTAAGGAATAAAAAACCGAGGATTAGTTGAGTGATTAAACCTATAAAGCTGACTCTTATCGATAATTATAATGATTTGCTTCTAACTCATGAAGTCCTTAAACGCAACATGGAAGAGTTAGAACACGGTAAACGTTTTGACCAATTTCCTGAAGGGCATGACCACTATGAAAAAACTGTGAAAGAAGCTGTAGCAATCGTAGAGGCACGTTTGGAGGTGTTTCGAAAATGAAATCTCTTTTCTTTACTCTTGATGGTCATATGGTACCAGCCTCAGTGAATGTATCCCTTAACGGAGATGGAAATTATTATGCACCTATCGAAAGAGAATGTAACGAATGTGCGGGCACAGGCCACAAAGGGGCTGATGTATGTGAAAAGTGTCATGGGGTGCAAACAGTTGGACCCATTATTGAAAAATTAGTGGTACTAGAGCCAATTACCTTTCTCGATAACATTCCGGAACTGCGTGTTAACCCAACACTCGAAGCATGGAAATCCAGAAACCACGTACTTATTGAGAAAGCAAAAAAGGCTAACACTAAGTTTTCTAATAGTATATTGGCGCAACTAGACAATAACCGTTTTTTGACAGAACGCCAGCTGGATTGTTTCTTTACAACCTTTGATGTGATGTTGTCTGAAACTCCGGAAAATGAACAAGAAATTTTAAAACATAGCTACAATATCGGCCAGGTCATAAGCATTGAACTAACATTTACTGAAGTCAGGGCCGCGTACGCAAAAAGTAAAGGGAGTTATTTTTTTACATTTACTGGTAAAGTTAGAAATGACGGGATCGCTTTAACGGCCGATAAACAGGATCACATTTTATTGGGTGAACGTTATCATTTGACTGGAAAAGTCAGAAAATTCTATGATTTTGATTCGAAAAATTATGCTGCAATAACAGTTTTTAAGTTAAGTAAACTCCAAGACAGTTAAATGTTTTACTGCTTAAATATAGAGCCAAGACTTAAACTGTCGTTAGGACTCACTCACGTAATATTGTTGCTTACGCAATGGGTTTTATCCCTCATAAAGATCTGCGAGTATAAATCTTTTACATTTAAATTCCCCTCTATCACAACCTTTTCAATAGTAAAAAAATGATAATCTTATTAATTATAATTTTTAATTTTTTGTATACCAATACCATACAGTTAAGGCTAAAAGGTGATGATGGAGATGGACTTTAAAATGCACAATGATCTGGGTCTCGGTTTCATTTGTAAAAATGCAAGAACATCGTCAAAGCCAACGTTAAGAAAAGTTACTTTTCCGGTAAGCGCATATGAAACGTCTAAGCTTTCTTTAACCGGTTTTCAATGCCCCACAGCCTGCCGATTTCCTTTTTTTGTGCTATGCATGATAATCCATAACCATCTTTCGTCTGCATGCCCTATCAACCAAAATGAATGTTCAAATCATATATCGCAATTTTCTATCGACATTAAAGTACAAGATTGGCTTAGCCGTTCAAGAGTAGCGTTTATTGATTTCCATAATCTAAGAAATACAGATAAAACCACATTAATAACAGTGGAACATCTTGAAGCTTTACTTACTGTTATGTCAACTACTCTTGTCGCTTACGCTCCATATTCAAAAAAGAGACTTAACTTTAGCTTTCTAAATTCATTTACTTTGTCTAAAACTTCTCAAAGTTACACATTAACTTTCCCGGTAGTTCTCAGTCCGCTTTTAGATGCTCTTGGCGGTTTCATTCAGGAATGCATAACCGAAAAATTGTTAAAACGACGAAATTCGAATTTCATGGTTTACGAGTATCTTAAACGTTCAGGCCAGAGCTCTCATAAAGTGGAGGACATTAATAACGACTTACAGCTTAAAACTCTAAATATAAGACTTATGAGCGTCCTTACTGGGCTTTCTCAGCAAGGACTCATTTCATTTATTTGCGAAGGAAAGAGGGGCGACCGGAGAATAGAAGAGCTTCAGTTTATACCTTATGTTCAACGAACTCACCCTGAGGTATTAACTTTTCAGGAATGGATTAGCCCCGTTGATTAGAATTAACTCTATTTCAGCACGGCCAGTATTTCTGTTTCCGTTTTCCGTGTATTTGGCTTACTTCCTACGGATCGGTAAGCGCTGAGTCTGTGTATGACGAATCCACGCTCTTCATAGAGGCCCAAAGTGAATGGTGTCAGGCTATTTGATATCGCAACAGCAGCGCCTTTTCTGTGAGCGTCAACGAGCATATTTGCTAACAGCACGTGGTCGCTTTGGCTGAACGGTTTACCATCGTAACTGACAAAACTAGTTTTGCTTGTTTTGTCATATGGCGGATCACAATAAATCTGATCTCCTTCGCCGGTTGCGGCCAGAGTCTCCTCAAAACCAGCGGTGATCAGTTCAATACCTGAAAGACGAAATGAAAGGTAGTCTATTTTATTGAAGTCAAGCTTCAGTTCTGTATGTTTCCCCCAGGGCACTGAATAGATTCTTTCTGAGTTATAGCGGCACATACCGTTATAGCCCAGGCGATTCAGGGAGTAAAACAAAGCCGCTCTTTGAAGCGGTTGACCAGAAATACAGGTTTTGTTGAAACGGTCCCTCATCTCATAGTAGTCCTTTTCGACAAAGGTTTTATCCGCTAGGTTTTGGACCTGATTTATAAAGTTAGTTTTCTGTCTTTGAATAGTCCTGTATAGGTTGATCAAGTCTGGATTGCTATCTGCAAGCAATGCATTTTGTGCAAACATGTTCAGAAAAACGGCACCACCGCCTATAAAGGGTTCTACCCACCGGCAACTATGATCGTGTGGGTAGTGATGGCTGATGAAAGGCATCAGTTTCGTTTTTCCACCAGCCCATTTGATTATCGGCATGTGTCTGAGATGTCGAGTCAAAGTGTCTATACCTGAGAGAGAAATTTAGGTGCTGGTATCGTACCTAACCACGGGCTTTAACTAATAACTTAGGGAGCAAAAAAAAGTTGTTTAAGACGCACAGTTTTGACTTTCAGCATTGCGGATTTATAAGATTTTTCCTCACTGATACCTGAACTTTATGTTTTGGATTTATGTCTTTGTTTATGAAGCGATTTTGATGCCATCACAAGAAATGGGGAGCCCTCTTTTTTTGTGAAAAATCAGAATAGGCTCAAAAAGTACCTTTTTTGCGAAAAATTATGGATTTTTTTTTCGGTAGTATCCCCGCTACGCAGAAAGTAAGCAGAAAAATGTAACGGAGCCCCTATGAGTGTTTTACTGACAGAACCTACACAGCAAGCTAATGACAAGGTCTTTAAAACGGCCCATGTTGCCTTTTCAGTAGTTACTGGCACAGGTCGTTACGTCACTGGGCTTAAACAGTTCCGTGATGCAAACCCTGAACTTTGTACTGAAGTAAGTGACCAGAAAGCATGGGCTATCCACCCTTCAGTAATTCAGGTCACGCCAGGCTTCAACTCCCGCGAAATGGGAATGGGTGACGATTACTATAAGCTCCCTGAGGTTGAAGAACACATCTACAACATCAAGAATGCCTACATTCGAGGTGACTATGTAGACCCTATCCGAGTACGTGTCATTGATGGGGTACCTTTTGTTCGCCAGGGGCACTGCCGTTTAAAAGCCGCAATGATGGCATGTGATGAAGATCATGACATCACAATCCTTTGCGTTGAGATTAAAGAAGATGAAATTGGCTGTGAGCTCGCGACCATTGATGGTAACCGTGGTCTTGCGCTTTCTCCTGTTGCGCTTGGCGAGTCCTATCGTCGCCTACATTCTCTTGCTGGCTGGTCACTCGAACGAATTGCTCAACGTGAAAATAAAAGCCCGACGACCATCAGTTCTCTTATCCGCCTGACAACCTGTTCTGTTGTTATCAAGAAATGGATTCATGCTGACGCTATTTCGTATGTTAACGTGCTTTCACTGATCGATGAGCTCGGTGAAACAGAAGCAATTTCACGTATCAAGAAGATGATCGCGGAACTTGAGCAGGCCGATGCGAATGGCATCACGGTGAAAAAAACCCAACATGGTCAGGTACGAGTCAGACCTTCAGACTTCAAGCCAGCACGGATTCCGCCGGTTATTGCCACAAAAGCCGTAGAAGGCGTCAAACTCATCACCACCAGCTTATTACAGAAACTGGGGGATATTGAATTGCCGGAGATGACAGATTCAAGTGCTGACGAAGAAATCAACATTACGTTGAACCGCAGTACTCTGGAGATGCTGAGAAATCTTTCAAAAGAGATCACAGAATCAGAGAACAAGCAGCTTCGCCGTGCGGAGAATCGTCAGGCAAAACTTAATGGTGAGAAGCCAAAATACCCACGTAAAAAAAATGCTAAGAAGGCAGGGGAAGAGACCGATCAGGATACTGACCCACAGCCGGACGCAGAATAATTTACTTTTGGCAAAGTGTTGGTTTTGTCAGAGTCATTAAGGATTCAGGCTTTTTGCCCGCCTTTTTTAAACCTCCATGTATCGTTCTTGCCCCGTTTATGCGGGGCTTTTTTTTTGCTTCTTTCTATGAGTTGACATCTTTAAGTTTTATTCAGAGACATAAAAAACTTTTTCGTGTCACTGAACCTATTAGGTTACAGAGCGACGTTGCTATCCTGGTAAAAGTTTTTTCTAAAGGACCGGTAAAATGTCATCTCTTGATTCTGAAGCTAAACCCGATAATGCAGGTCACAGCGTACTGGCTTTAACAACCTCTCATAGCCTGGTGGTTAGCTCTTCTGAAACATTTCTTCCAGATATGCGCAAAGAGCTCGGCATTATCGCGGATCTTGTTGAGTCCTATAATGATGAACTCTGCTTGTTGAAACACATGGCTGTCCAGTTCAAAACCCACAATCACCAGAAACTTTATTCTTATCTCTCAGGCTACAACCACAGTATCTCTGAAGCGGATGCCTTGTTCGCGGAAAACGCTCTGAGATCTGAATACTGGAAACGCGTTATGGCACTCACTGATGTTTTGCCTATCATGTCGGATGCCAAACGTAACGAATGGGATAAGCAGTTTACGGCCGACCGCTATATTATGCCGCCTCAGGTGATCCCTGATTTCACAGCTGACGCTGTAGTAGGCACAGTCGTTGCTTTGCTTAATGACCGCAATCAATTTATTAAAGAAAGGGTTTACGACGTCTTCCAGTCTCTGAGCCGCAGTCATAAGACAAACAAAGCTTTTGGGTTCTCCACCCGCATGATCACTACCGGAGTTTGCGAGCCGTCTAAATACCCCTGGCAGAAATTAAGGGTGGATTTTAAAGAGTCTGGCATTTCACCACTGAGCGAGCTCCGCGTTATATGCGCATTCTTCCGTGGCGAACAGGTGAAGGCGATCCATAACACCAAATCATTGGTTGAGGCGTTGGTCGAACATGAGGGGTTCAGAAAATGGATCTGCATCGATGGCAACAGTATTCGTTTCAGGGTTTACAAAAATGGATCAATGCATATTGACGTCCACCCTGATATCGCCGAGCGGCTTAACAATATTTTATCAGCTATCGTACCGCTGGCATTACCTGCCGACCGCATGGCTCATAGCAAGAAATCTTTGGAGGCATTCCCTGTACTTAAGCAGTGCATCGACTTTGATACCCGGATGCAGCTTTCTGAACTAATGTTTAAAAATGACGGGGACAATAAATGGAGTTGCTGGACATCTTTAGGGTCTCTCGCCGAACGCAAATCTTCGAGTGTTGCCGCTGACACCCTTCGGTTCTTAGGGGCAACAGTAACAAAATACGATGTGACATTTTCCTATGATCCGTGTGAGGTTATTCGTTACATCGGCCAGATAGGGGAGATGCCTGATATTGTATCGCATCAGTTTTACCCTTCATCTTGCCGAATCAGCGAATATGTATATTCCCTGCTCGGTGCAGGGGAAGGGGATACCCTCCTGGAGCCTAATATTGGCCATGCGGATTTGCTTAAATCATTCCCTGCCGGTGTGATCGTTACTGGCATCGAGCTTGATACTTTGAATTGCCTTATCTCCCGGGCTAAGGGATACGATACGACAGAAGCTGACTTCCTCACATGGTCTAAGTCTAATCAACAGAAGAAGTTTGATTATGTCGTGATGAACCCACCTTTTGCCGATAACCGGGCCAGGCTGCATCTCCAGGCAGCTGCATCTCATCTCGCAGCCGGGGGATCTCTAGCAGCCGTTCTTCCATTATCTCTTCAGGGGCTCGATAACCTTCTGGGGGAAGAATTCCGGACGGAATGGATGGACGTTTTTGAGAACGAGTTTGAAAACACGACCGTTTCGGTTCGCATCCTGTACGCCGAACGTATTCAACAAGAGGAAGTCCTATGAGCAACCAACCCACCAGCCTGCCAGAAGAAGATATTGAGTTTGTTATGGATACCTTTCAGAGGAGCATGGGTAAATCCAAACCTGTCAGGGATACTCAAATAGAGGGCGAGAAACCGCAAAGTAAAGAGTCCGCAAACTCAACTGAAAACCCCGGTTATGAAGAATTCTTTTAATTACGCTCATGATATCCTGGTGCAGTTATTTAGAATGATATTTGAGGGATGGGGGACATTGTGATTAAAAGGCGTAACATTCGACGATCAGTTTATGGATTGCTTATTGTTCTTATCGCCGGAAATGTGTGGTTAGGCCTTAGAGCTGATAAAATTCATAAAGTGCGTTATCAGGATTTCTGGTCACCGGCAACTGTGATTAAAGTAACTGTAATGCCTTCAACGAATGAAATCCAGCTCAGTGGTAAAATCCCTAAATCGGTAAGAGTTTCAAACAATTATGTTGAGTACTCGTTACCGGGCACACTCTCGGACAAGACCATTTACCGAAGCGTGTTAGAAGATGAGATGCTCACTTTGCTTAATGCTGGAGGTCAACTTGAAGTTAAATACACTCTGGACAAGCAGACAAATCGAACTAAGGTATGCACTAAGTGCTTACGGGTGATTAAAGATATTAACCATCAATATTCAGCCACTGAGGTAAAGCATGGGCAGTCCTAAATTTGAAATTGCTGAGCAAATTAAAATGTGGATCGTTGTTTATCTAGTTTGCTTTTTAGCACTTTACTGTGTGTTAAGCGCTCTACATGCGCTTTATGATCCGCTAAATTTACCTGCCCTGACGTGGCCTATCAGCTGGTTCGTGGTGCCTGAAATGACAAGTTTTGGCAGTGCATTATTAGCTTTTGTCCTAACGCCAGGCCTTTGCTCTATAATTGCTGTTTTATTCGGTAAGTCTACCTTTAAAAAAGCTAAAACAAAAATATAGAGTTAATTAGATTGGTGGCTCAGGTTTATAAAACCTCTCACTAGAGAGGTTTATTTATTATTTTTGACTGAGATTAACAGCGTTTTCCATAAATGTATCAATAACAACCGTAAGAGACTGGCTGGTACCATGGCTATACTCAGGCCAAGGTAAAAAAGGATATGAAGAATACGCCATCAACATGATACTGGTTGGGCAACGCCAGTCCGTTGGAACACCTTTACTGTAATGGACAATCATAGCCGGGCGACTACAATCAATATCTCCAGCGTTTTTATCGAGTACGAAAGTAGCCAGAACGCCGGTGTCCTTCTGGGATACGAAAACAAGGCTGTCAGTAAAAATAAAGGCCATTAAGGAAGAGGCCAGGAAAGCGCCAGTAAATAAGGACTTCTTCTCTTTCCAAACGCGTCGAGCATATAACCCCATTAGCGCTACCGCTGAAACCATTCCGGACCACTGAGCACCCAAAGAAAAATCTGTTACTGTTTTAGATGTCATACTTTCATTAATAGTAATCATTGCGACAATGAATGGTGATGCAATTCCAAGTGTTGCTAGGACTATCAGCGATATTTCAGACCGGTTTTCTTTAGCGGATCCTTTACTTATTGCAGACATTGCTCTGAACATAACGAATGTACTGTTGAGCATCAGAAAACAGCATAAGAGCATGTATAACATTGGGTTTCCTCAACCTAGAAGTGATGGTTACCCTGTTATTTTACATAAATTTGACTCAACAGATGCTTTTAAAATCTCGCTTCCTTGAATTTAAAAACATATCAGCACAATTGGCAAACATAAAGGAGCAGCGTCTATCAAAAGTTACTTTTATGATTGGTTGAATACTCATTTTGAAGGCTAAAATCCAAAAAAGTGGGTACAAAAAGTTACTTTTGCGTCATCCAGATGCACTGCCGCCATTTTGCATTCTGTACGTTGGTTGCTTTCTCACTTGATGTCTCTTTTAACAGGCAAATTATCACTTTATCCGACCGGACCTTGTAGGCTGAATCCGTAGAATAAGGCTATAACCTATTCCCGGAGCATCATATGCGTAAAACTCTAATTGGCTGCATGGTTGCAACTGCCCTTGCTACTGTATCTTCGGCACATGCTCAGGTATTTAGCTACTCATTTACAGATACCAATAAGGCTGTTCGGAATATTAAGCCTGCAACACAAACATATCTTAATCCCGCTGGTGTTTTGACTCTGAACTTGATATCGGGTCTTGATCGGTACGAGCGAGTGACGGTCACACGAGACAGCGATAAAAAGGTTATGTATTCCTCCGTCTCGACCAAAACGAGCGTTGCAGATCGTATCGTTGCTGCCGATGGAACAGAATACTATGGAAAGGATATGGTTCTACCGGCGCTCGGAGAAGGGACCTTTACTGTAGTCAATGAAACTCTGGATATTCGCCAGACTGTAGTGAGCACATCTACTTATCATTTCATCGTTGATACAACTCCTCCACGCTATAAGAGTATTTATCCGAGTCAAAACGCAGGTTACGACATGGTACTTTCTGGGCCACTTTGGGAGTTGGGCCGAGGCGGTAGTGGCCAGTTTTCTATATTTGCAGACGGTATTGAGGATGCTAGTGGAATTGCCAAGATCCGTCTTGTCATTAAACGAAGTAATGGTTCTGTGGTCTCCGACAATAACCTGAGTTATGACACAGCCAATAAACGTGCGTTCTATCCGTGGATTAAAGATATGAACACCCAGGCTGGCATGCCCTCAAGTGATCTTGATGAAGAATTCACCTTCAATTTCATCGTTACGGACCTGGCAGGAAATACGCTTAACATTCCTCCCCAGCGGTTTTTATATGACGATCAAATGGGAGAATTTACGCCATTTGCAGTTCATGACTCACGTGTAAGCACCAGTGTTGTACCCGGCATTTCTTCGGGATACGTCCCGTTTAAACGAGGCCTTACAGTGCTGGAAAACCCCTACAAGTTGGTTATACGTATCCCAAGAACTAACTGGAAGCCATATCGAAATGGTGGCATGAGCATTACCAATAACTATGGCGGAGTACAGGTCCTTTCCGAAGATGCCACCTATGTCTACGTGGAAGTTAAGCTGCCACAGGGTGCCTTAGATGGAAACTACTATAGACCTGTGAATACATATCAATGGTCTGGAGGAGATCTTGGTCAGTATGCCAGCTGGCTCAACTGGGATCCTGCCTCTGTAAAGAGTCCGGCTTGGGGAAGTTCACCCATAGAACGACAAAAGGCTGATGGAACATGGTTCAACAGCGTAAACTGGAACCTGTTCAAGGCATCTGATATGCCTATAAAACTTACTAATATCCGGTTCAATGTACAGGCTAGGCCATATGATCAAAAAATCACTGGCGGAGCAACATGCAGTATTCCAGCTGGCTCAACAACCTGTACCGTCTCTTTGCCCCAGGATATTATAAATGGCACTACCGGCTATCTTCATAGTGGCTATGAAGTAAGGTCAACCACCGAAGCAACCTTCTTTGCCCCTATATGGGAGAATATAGCCTGGCATACACTGGGTCCCTCCGTCACTGGATTTGATTACATTGAAACCACCAACATTCTCCAGGTTTACGTGAATCAACCTGGAGATGGTTCATATTTCGACCATGTTTATGTAAATCGAGTTTGGTTGTCAGATAAAAACCGTAACAACGCAGAAATAAGCGTAACCGGCAAACAAACAGGTAGAAATATGGCGTCTGGGAACTACACGTATGAGTTCAACATGAAAGAGGTACCAGAAGGCAGTTATAACGTGGTAATTAATGCCCAAGATACATTCAACAATACCGGTAACCTCCCTTATCAAACTGTTGTCGTTGATAATACAGCACCATCTGTAAGTATTAGCTACGAAGGAAAACCGATCAGCAAAAACGTAACAGTATATGGGCTGGAGAACGTCCGTATACAGCTCACCGATGCTCTAACTAAACCATCCTTAAGCCGTATGACTCTTCGCGGTGGCCCTGTTTCTGATGCGGTGGAATTGTCTTGGGTGAATCTGGGAAACAACCTGTATGCACCTAATTATCCCAAGATCTTTCCGTCTCTTAATGAAGGCGAAACATACACTCTCACAGTTCAGGCCAAAGATGAGATGAACAACGTTAAAGAAAGCTCAGTCGAATTTAACTACCTTCCAAACAATCTCGTCAGGCTAGAGAATCTGAAAACCTTAGCTGTCAATGCTTCTCTCAAAACATCTGACAATACTCCTCTGGCTGTTCTGTATGCCAGCCAGCTGCGTAAAAAGGATGGTTCAATCGCTACAGGGCTTCAGGACGCAGTGCTTACTGTCCGTAAGGACGCTGCATTCGGCGTGACTGTAAATGGTGTTTCTGCGATGCCAGGTGAAAGCAAAGAGCTTCAACTGGATTTGGGGCTCGGGGACAGCCGTAGCTTTCCTATTTTCCCTGCTGTATCCGGCCTTACAGGCAGATCTGAGTTCATGATTAACATTGAAGAATTAAAATAAAGCAGGGCTGTTTTGCTGAAGCACAACGGCCGTCTTCTGATGCGCCGTAGCCCATGTTGTTGCAAATCAGTCCGACGTTCATTGCGTAAGTAACGCTTACTGCGGACCATGGTAGTGATTAGACTCACTACCATGGTCATTTCACCACATATCTTCTCTGCATTGCTCTTGTTGGGCAGACTAGTAACTCGTCACTAAATTGCAGCTTTTGTCTTGCTAAGTCGCTGGTATAACTGCACTACGAAATCGTCAAAAGATTTTATCCCTCATGTAGATCCAATAAATGATCCCAAAGGTGCCAGAGAGTACAAAGAAGATCCCGGTACGCTGTAGGCCGCATGGTTACTGGGCTGGAGCATTGTCACTGACAACAGTAGCGACATAAGTGACAACGGGAGTGACTTAAAAGACAATGGTAGAGACTATTTCGACGTTGGTAATGATTTTAAGTGACAATGGTAGTGAGGTTAGACTTAAACTTCCACTGTAAGGTAAGGTGACTCGCATTATTTAAATAAATTATTACTTTCAATTACTTGCGACACGAGTCTGCATGTATGCTTCTATTTCTCAAAAATTTATCCACCGAAAATGCCTGTGGCTGTGATTTAGCTTTGACGACAGTTTTTATCAGGGAGGCAAGTTGAGACCTGTATAAGAACTAAGCATTTATTTATCCCCATTTTCCACAAGGTAGTTCCAATAATTAGTACCTTAGTGTTCCTGATAGATCAAAAGAGATCCCCGCTGCCTCCAGGCCAGACGGCACAAGGCCTGAGACGTGATCAGTGACAACAGTAGTGATTATTTTGACATTGGTAGTGATTATTATAACGTTGGTAATGAGTTTTTTGACATCAGTAGTGATCAGAGCGACAATAGTAGTGACTTTTCATTAGATCTTTTTAACTTGATCTGATCCGTTGTTGATAAGAGTTGCAGGTCATTGTATGCAAAGAGTTTTTGCCAAGTTTTAATGAGTGGAGTCGTTTTTTTAGGTAGAACTTATGCACAGATATGGATCATCACAATGATCCATCCAGTGACATAGAGTTCGCTGGGGCTTACTATTCACCAATCTGTTTACACATTCAGTGATAACTTATTATGACTAAAGAGAAAGATACTGAGCAGCAGGACCTGGTCACCAGGGCTTTCTCTGTTAGAGAGAAAGAATCAGGTAAAGACATCATTTTGCGTCCTAACAGCAACCGTACGGTGCAGTCTATTGCTTTGATGCGGCTCGGGCTGTTCGTCCCATCACCAAAGAGTGTGGGGCGTCAAAATCGGGAATATAAAACGGTTGGCTTTGACGCAACGAAAGAGTTACAGACGCTCTCTTTAATGGAGAGCGAGGGGTTCACCAATATTTCAATTGTCGGTGAGCGTCTTGATATGTCAGTAGATTTTAAGACGTGGATGGGCATCATTCGAACCTATGCCAATCATCCGATTAACAATGACACGATAAGCTTAAAATTCACTGAATTCCTCAAGCTATGTACGCCTGAAAATTATCGCTCATCTACAGCGTCCAGAAAACGTATAGACGCCTCCTTACGCAGGTTAGCATCCGTTACCTTGTCGTTCACCAGTAATAACTCGTCCAAAGTCTATACAACGCATCTGGTACAGTCTGCCCTGTTAGACCCGGAATCAGATCAGGTTGTCCTTCAGGTTGATCCTAAGATTTTCGAGCTCTATCAATACGATCATAAGGTTTTGATGCAGCTGAAGGCAATTAAGGAGTTGGCCAAGAAGGAAAGCGCCCAGGCTCTCTATACGTTCATAGAGTCATTACCGCCAAATCCTATACCGATATCCCTTACTCGGCTGAAAAATCGTCTGAACCTCAAAACACGAGCAAATAGTCAGAATGCTACCGTGAGAAAGGCTCTTGAAGAGTTGGCATCGATAGGATACCTCCAGTACACCGAAATTAAGAAAGACGGAAAAGTATACTTCCAGATTCATAAGCGGGATCCCGATCTGAATTTGAACAATACTCAGCCTCCTTTAGAAGTGGTTGAAGATGAAGAAGAGAACTCAGGGTCTTCTGTTTTAGAAGGTGAGTTATGCCCACCAGCTGACCCGATAGACGGCGATGATGTTCTTACCGTCCATGATTTAACCGCTGAAGAACTGCGCTATATTCGTAGTCTTCGAAGCCAGAAAAAGAACAGCAACGCCAGCTAAAGTTAACCCGGCGGTTCAGGCTCCGGGTGCTAAATTACTTCTTCGATTTTCGTTAGTCCCAGCCCGCTCTTTCACGTCAACGGTAATGAGTCAAAAGTCATTACCGTTGTCATTGTTCTCTACCACCCTATGTAGATCGAGATTGCGAATTCAACGCTTTCTCCTGAGTCACCTGTTAACACCCGGTTTCTACGCTTTACTTCATTGGCCAGTACATCCAACGGAAAATATCGTAACGGGGTGACAATGGCAGTGAGTTGACCCACTCACTACCATCGACATTCAAATCCCGGCTTCTCTGGTAGCTATAGTGACAATGGTAATGATGTGTACCTTACTGGCATTGTCATTGTCCTCCGAGTGTGCGTTCAGCTTTGGGAGGACACCGGAACTTAATGCGGCGAGTCACGGCCATTGTGAATCTCGATTGGATTGGCGAATACGGCTTCCGGTTGGGCCAGATGTCAATGGTTATGCTTCATCCAGCTCATTACTGTAGTCATTGCCGTTCAGCTGAGCTGATGCTCCTCTCATTCTATGTGGCGACAACGGTAGTGAGCCCAGAAAGTGACTACCGTTGTCATGGCCGTCCAGTAGAGCGGGTCAACCTCTTAAATCACAGGGTGACAACGGTATTGAGCCCAGAAAGTCACTACCGTTGTCATGGACGTCTGGTTAAGCGGATCTACCTCTCAATTCACAGGGTGACAATGGTAGTGAGCCCAGCAAGTCACTACCGTTGTCATAGTCGTCCCGTTGAGCAGATCAACCTCTTAACTTACAGGATGACAACGGTAGTGAGCCTATTAAGTCATTACCGTTGTCATTGCCATCCAGAAGAGCGGATGATCCTCTCAATTCATACGGCGACAATGGCACTGAGCCCAGCAAGTCACTTCCGTTGTCATAGCCTTCCAGAAGAGCAGATGAGCCTCTTAATTAACAGGGTGACAACGGTAGTGAGCTCATTAAGTCATTACTATTGTCATGGCCGTACAGCTGAGCTGATCATCCTCTCAATTCACACGCCGACAATGGTAGTGAGCTATTAAAGTCACTACCATTGTCATAGACGTCCAGTTAAGTGGACCATCCTCTCAATACACACGGTGACAACGGTAGTGAGCCATTAGAATCACTACCGTTGTCATTGCTTTTCAGGTGCACTGATAAGGCTCTCAATAGACACGACGACAATGGCAGTGAGCAATTAGAGTCACTTCCGTTGTCATTGCTTTCAGCTGAGCTGATAAGGTACGTCATTTACACGATGACAATGGCAGTGAGCCAATCGAGTCACTACCGTTGTTAATGCCGACCAACCGAGGGAAGGGTCCGCTCAAAGAACTGAGTGACAACAGTAGTGAGATCATCCAATCACTACCATTGTCAGCTTAAACCTGTAGGACGAAGAGGCTTGTCCGATAAAATGACGACAATGGAAATGAGCCTATCCATCACTACCACTGTCATTAAAGTCCAGCGGTTCAACGTTAATCAGTAGCTCCGGATGACAATGGTTGTGAGTCAGGCAATTCCCAAGCATTAAGTGACAGCAGCGTAACACCTCTAAGCTCACTCCTGTTGTCAGGGGTTAGGGTATTGAGTCTCTACCGTCGTCAGTGTTTCTGAGACACCAGTATTGCAGATCACTACAATTGTCACTTAAGTATCGACGGGGGAATAGATGCAAGTGACTGGCTAACCAGTACCAGTTTAGATTCAAAACGATCCCATCTTTGTGGATGCACTTGAGTAAGCTCGTATGACGATATGTCAGAGATGTGACAACGGGAGTGAGTTGCCGGACTCACTACCGTTGTCATCCCCGGTTGAAGGAAGAGGATCCCCGGGGCTGTATATTTACCGGGTATCCTTACTCAAGGGTTTCGACACTCACTCCCATTGTCGTAATCAACGAGTGTGCATTGTCTTTTAAAAGCATCGCTGGAAACGTACGATTAAAGTAACTTTTCTTTCGGTTCTTCCTTGCGAATCTCTGAAGACGTACTGGCTGATCGGAGTCAAGGAGGGCAGTAAAATTGAAGCCGTCAGTTTTACTGTCGGCTCCGGGTAGTTACTTCAACTCGTCGATCTGAATCATGAATTCTGAGGTGCCAACTTTCCCATTTTCGGAAGGATAAACGGGTAACAGAAGATTATCCCCCTGGCCCATATCTATTTGCACCTCAACTGACTCACCTGGAGCCGCCTGTGCCCCGTTAAATTTAATACCGAAGGCTGCATCCTTCCGCACAGTCAGCGTTGCGTTCTGGACCCCTTTAGCAATTTCTCCATTTGTCTTACGCAGAACGTTAGTGGACAGGTACGCAAGGGGTACGCCATCTGTCGTTTTGAGAGGCGAACTGACCGATAATGTGCGTAGATTATGTAACTGCACAAGGTTATTCGGTAGATAACTGAACTTCTGAGTATAGGTTTTGGTATTCGACTGACTATCGGCAACTGTTACGCTAATTGAATAATTTTCAGATGGTTCGAAATTTGGGAACAGCCTCGGATACTCAGGCATGTATGTATCTTTGCCTGCCGGTGACCACGTAAGCTCAACGTTATCAGCTGTGGGGCCACCTACGAGCTGAAGACGGGTTATCCTCGGGGTTGTCAGATTATCTGCCAGAGCGATCCTGAGGTTCTCCAGGCCGTACACTACCGTATCGTCTTTTACCGGCTTTCCGTCGAATGTTATGGCCACTGTCGGAGGAGTGTTATCCAGAGCAATTTCTCCGAAAGTTTTATTGGTCTGGTTCTGGAAGAAGTCCCTGATGTTGACCTCAACGTTGTATTTTCCTTCAGACTGACGGGATAAATCATAAGCAATCGTGTAGTTACCTGAGATACGAGATTTGATTACGCCTGTGGGTGACATCCGGGTACCGGTGTTCTTATCGGAAAGATAAAATTCCCTCAATGAGACCGAGTCGAACCAGTTACCATCGCCTTCAAGTGACGCCAGTACATCCAGCTGCTTGTTAGTCTCGTCATATGATATCGAGTTTATTACCGGCAGTTGTTTATTGTTCCAGCGTGTCATAATCCATTGCTCAGACCGCAAAATGGGATTGCTGATGCTGCGAACGAAGTAAAGGATCCTATTGTAGCCCTGGGTACCCAAGGCCATATCAAACGTCTCAGGCGCTTCACACGAGGTTTTTCCTGCCGGAATGGTGCAGGTCGCCTTACCGCCGATCTCTTGTGCAAAGGGCCGGGCTTCAACGTTAAAACGAAGTCGGGAAATTTTAATTGGCAGTCGTGATGAAGCCACACTCTCAAAATCCTTCCACTTAACCCAGTTCCCCTTATCATCGAGGAAATCTACCCAGGTACCCGCAAATGCAGGCGTTTGGTTTGCAGATGGGTTTAGAACGAGGCTGTATGACGGATAATACCCTCCCCACTGGCCAAAGTTCGCCATACGAGCCATATCCCCATTAATTGAGCCATAGGGAAGAGTCATTTCAACATAAGCATAAGTGCTGTCTACAGCTATCTCTTTGGGGGCGGAATATTGATTGATGAACTGAAGCCCACCTTCTGAATAAGCACGGTAGTTAGATTTTGGGATCCGGTAGACTAATCGAATAGGGTTTTCGTTAACGACCATACCGGCTTTGTAAGCCGGATAATTAGAAACCCCGGGTACGACGCTGGAAGACGTATTTGGATCATGAACGGCCCACAGTGTCATCTCACCCAGCGTGTTGTCGTAGCGAAATTTTTGAGTTGGCAGCGTTCGGCTATTACCTGCGTTATCGAAGATAACAACTTTTGCAGTAAAGTCTTCATCCAGGTTGCTGTCTGGTATTCCGGTTCCCTTAACTGAATTCTTAGAGTAAGTGTGGTACATCTTTTGGCCGGATACGTCATACTGCATCTGTGTAGTGCTGTAGAGGCTACCGTCCTGCCTGTAAATATATATTAGGCCCTTATCAATACCATTTGCATCACTTACGCCCGAAGAGGTGAAGTCATACTGCCCCGTTGCCTCTAATCCAAGCTTCCACACGTCACCAGCGGTAGAGCCAGAACCAGTATTAGCGGTAAGAGCATTTGCCGCTGGAGGGGTGACATCAATTAGCCAGTTATAGTTATAGGTCGCTACAGGCTTCTGATTGAGATCTAACACGTTTATCTGAACGACAAATTTGCCTTCACCCAAAGCAGGCAAAGTTACTTTTTTGCCGTAGAACTCACTACCGTCAGCAGCTGTTAGTCGGTCTGATACACCCGTCCGTGTAGTCGTAGTATTAAGAATGACAGTTCCAGTGTCTTTCGTGACTTTGACATTAACGAAACGATCAAGACCTGAAATAAGTGTCAAAGTTACCGGTGATGCCGGATTAAGCATAAGACGAGAAGACGGGGCGTGGATCTCAATACCGTTCGTGTCTTTAAAGGCCGATTCATATATCTGAGCTGGGGCCTGAACAGACATACCGAGTCCGGCTACAGCAGTAATAAAAGCGAGATGTTTCATTCTTATTCCCCTTTAGGTTTGGTGTTATTTTAAGCTTTTCCTAAAGGTCACTATGTTCGTAAAAGTATAAAAAACTTCTCCATATGGTGCTCGAAATTACAAATCTATAATTTGCCTTTCGACAAACCTTATTGTGCGTTCAGGACGGAAATCTTTCTTTTTGGAATTACATCTGACATTTCTGTGGTGTCCAAACTGGCAACGATTGCAAAACTTATAACATTAGCCTGAAACTATCGGCATCCACATATCGCATTAAGTGATGCTTTTACTTTGTGTAAAAAAGAATCAGGATAAATTAGGTATGTCAGATATAAATGCGTTAACGGACGGCATATATGAATCAAAACCTGGCGGCATTACGCCACCAGTCGAGAGGGGAGTGAACCTCAGTCAGTACGTCTACCTTCGTTCCGCAAGGCGCTTCTTGTTGTGAATTACAAACTGCCCTGGCGAGAACTGCATCATTTCACCCCTAGCAACACACGTGCCTCTTCAACGGTTTGCCAAGAAGGCATTGCTACGCCAGATTGAGTGCCGTTGCCCCTGCGCTCACCTGTGTCACATTCTACATAAAGACGCATCAGCATCGCTTCTGTTTCAGCGGCCCGGCTATTATCCATTACCAGTTCTGCTGCGCGTCGTAGCTGTTCTGGAATGTCATTCCACATTCCCGCACCACTTCTGTCTTTGTTAGTGAGCAAGTCTTCAATAGCAGATGAAGCCATGTTAAGCAGGTCAGCCGAAACTAAAGGCATCGGCGGGGCGGTATAGAGGATTCGACGTCTTCCGCGTCTGTCTGGATCGTATTTATCATAAAAAGCTTTGTTCACATCTTCCCAGTGCCACTGAAGTTGCCCGGTTGCGTCATGGTGGCAAAACTCGCACTGATAAACAGGCGCAATCGACATAACTGCCTTTCCAATACGTGCCAGTACAGCAACTTCGTCAGCTCTGAGACTCATTGCTTCGCTTGGGTTACTACCCTCGGCAAATTCCAAAATTTGTTCAATACGTTCTGGTGTGAAAGTGGTCATAGGCTTTGAAAACATATTTTTCCAGTTGTGCTTACCATATCATCAGGCATTAGGAGCGTTAGCGAATAATTAACAGGTCAGGACCAAAACTAAATCCTTCCCCCATACGGTCTTCATGACGGGAGACATATGCCTTACCGTATTTCTCCAGATCCTGTAAGCGATCTTTTGCCAGATTCCACGAGTATTCCTGGCCCCACACGGGTCCGTCACGCCCGTCAAAGCGGTCAGGTTTACAATTTGCTTTCAGAAGAGCGTAGACATGCTCCACCGTGGGTAGCTGCAAAGCACTATTAGCCTGAGAAACGGCAGTATGCGTCATTTCTGTTCACTCTTTATTGATTTAGTCAGTTAAGCCGGTCAGGTAACTTTAACCGGCTACTCGTATTAAGATTTCTTTCCGGTTGCTTGTCAGTTAGCGGCGAAGATCAATTTCAAGGCGGGCTGTTTTGACCTTTGTTCCGGACTCCCTAAATGTATCATCCGGAAGAGGCGAAATTTGTCCGCCAAGTTGTTTGACTCGCTCCCTGAGCGCTTTTGTCAGTGTGTCTTCCCGGAACAATACCCCAGCTGACAGAATGGCCTGTAAGCGACCTCGCTTAGCGAGCATTGCGATGGCATGCATGACATGTTTAACGTCAGAGCGTTTAAGGAATGGTGGATTCATAACGATAACATCAAAAGTTTCATCGGGCTGGTACCCAAGAAAGTCGGTATGCACCAGCTCGACTCCTGTGCTAAGGACACTATCGTTCTTCACTGCAAGGAATCGCTCATCGTTCAATTCGATCCCGGTAATCAATGCATCCGGAGCCGCCAGTTTTAAGGCTTTCAGAATGCGGCCATCACCAAACTCTGGCTCCAGTACACGCTCCCCGGCAGCTGGTTCAGCGCGTAGAACCATATCTGTGACTAAATTCTCAGGTGTAGGGAAGAAATTGAACAGATCTCGTGGGATGTCAACCGAACCTGTCAGAATGATTTGCTCGATACGCTCAGCTGCATCCGCCGTAAAAATATGTGCCTGCTCTTTTCGGTTCCATTTGCCACCGGCGGCTTCGAGCACTTTGTTTGTCTTAACATAAATGCTGCGGTCGAGCTGGTCGGCCAGGAAAAGAAAGTTCCCTTCAGCACGGCAGCGAGATAAGACGTTCAGAACTTCAGTTGAGATTTGCATTAAAACTCCATTAAGAGGATTTACCCGCCTGGCGGCAGCGGGTTGGTTACTTAAACGGGACAATTCAGATTTGGCCTTGGTTAGTCGGCAGACAACAGCAGGGATGGGCTGTTATAAGAGAAGCGGTCAACGGGAGCCTTATCAAATCGCTGACCGCTTGCATCAGGGGTCAGAACGAGTCCGTTATGGGCGCAATGAATGTGGAGCAACATATCCCCGCCGGTGTTGATGTGTAAGGCAGGCACACCCTGATCGATTTCGAACATGACACCAAAACAGGGGTTACCTTCCTTGTTAACAACTTCACAGTGGATGTTATGTTGGCCGGTAACGCTGACCTGATAGGCCTGACTGTCCTCTTCTGGCAGTGTTTCCTCCTCCAGGCGCCAGTCCTGAAGTGTGAGGCTAATTTCAGGGGTGTCATGCTCTTTCTGAAGAGCCTGGATACCTTTACGGAACAGCTGCATCATTTCAGGAGTAAGGCAGTCTTCCTCAGCTCCAAAATGTTCTTTCCAGCCTTCAGGATCTGCATACATCCAGACGTTTTTAGCGAGCGAAGGTAAGGAAGCATCAGGCTCTACAAGGAGGTGAGGGATGTTCTCTTTGATTCCGAGATAACGTACCGGCTGGCCATTAAGCGGTAACCCATCCGACACTGTAACTTCTGTTCCTGGCAAGACGACGCTGTTTACCAGACCTCCACAATGTTCGGCCACCACGCGGCCTAAATCTGCCATAAACATCCGATGCTTTTCTGGTGAGTCCAGCTCACCAAGGAGTTCAGGTTTAAGCAGTAAACCGGTAATAATCTCAGTCAGTTCACGAGGAGATACTAATTTATACATTTTGTTTTCCTTTTCTGTGTTGGCTTTATATTACCAATCCAGATGCACGAGCTAATAACCTCCAGACAACTTTTTCAAAAATTATTTACTTAAAGCAGGGTGCTAATATGCGCAAGAAATGAATTTAGGAAGGACGGCTTCAAATTTAACTTTTTGGTTTTTTATTTTAGACGGACTTTAAAATAGCATCGTTGATAAAATAATAAACATGGTTTGTTTTTTTGTTTGTATTGACAATCAAATGGGTATAAATTAATTTACTTACATGGCGTATATTTAACGCCACCGCCCCGGCGGCACCGGGCATAAAAGGAAAACCATTTTGAAACCGATGCTCAAAAAAGATTTTTTTTCAGCTATTGAAAACCTTCTCAAAGCTGGCTTTCAACCTCGCTTTTACACTGTTAACAGTGGCCGAATCGGTCTCATTACATTCACTGATAAAAATGGAACAAAACAGGTCGAACAGGTTTATTCCTGCACTTCTTTAGCCGCCAATACTTTTGGAAAGCGCTTCACCACTTGGTTAGAAGAAATTTTTCAAAAGCATAATGAAGAAAAAGTAGCTGATTCCGGGTTCGAGGTTGGTAGCCGTGTCTGGGATAAATTGATGTATACGTTGCGCACCATTTCAGAAATTCGTGCCGGGGGGGTGCTGGTGCTGGATAACGGTGCACAGCGTACACTGGATGAAGTGCAAAAAACGGCACCTGAAACAAACCAGGTGGAGCCAAAGGAAATCTCTTCACTTCAGGAGCTGCTGAACGCTTCCAAAAATCTGGAGCCGACTTCGCCTGAGCTAATTGCGGCTCTTAATGAGGCTCTGTCAACCGCCATAAAACGGTGAATGCAACGGCAGTCTGGCACATCAGGCCTTGTCAGAGATTAGGCCTGAAAAGCACTTACGTACCGATATAACACCTAATTCCCCTCTAAGGAGATTGCCCTAAATGGCGATGAATAAAAAAGAACAAGCCGCGTATGATGAGCTGGTGGCACAGGCCAGAATAAACCGCGCTTTACGCTGGTCTGACTATGGCGTTGAACGCGATATGCCCGTACCAGAGGTCTCGGGGGAATACCAAAACGGCTGGAGCTTCAACACCGCCACTGGCACTGTTTATCCGACATGGAGCGGAACTACGGTTCACGGCACACGGGAAGAGGGAGAGGTTGTCGATGCAACCTCCCGCCGCATGCGAGGCATGAATGGTAGCCAGAACGGCATACCACAATACAGCACCAAAGAACGCGCCCTGAAGGCATTACGCTGTTCGCTTGAAATCAAGTTTGCCATGCAGCTGGATGCCATAGATAAAGCTATCGCAAAAGAAATAGAGCTGTCCACCGCTCGCCGGGAGAGCGATACATCAGATGCCTAGCGGTAAACCATCAATTCAGGCCCGTGATCAGAGGGGCCTTAACGCCCTGAAAGAGGCGGTTCCAGCGACGGCACAACTACAGATGCGGGTTACCCCTGAACGTAAACTGCGTTACGTCAATCAGGCAAAGGCCGAAGGTCTGGGTCTAACAGACTGGGTCCAAAAGCATATGGATAACGTGTGTGATCTGGCAGGCCAGCCTGAAATAACCATGTACAAAGATGATGGAGAAACAAGTGGCCAAAAATAACAACAGTCTCAAACAGCATGTCTTCAATATGCTGTCGGCTGGCAGCGAACTTAAAGAAGTGAAGCGTTTTCTCACCAGCAAGCGAGTTAAAGCCCGCCTGGCAGTGTCAATGATCCACGAGCAGGCGATTGCTGTGCAGAACACTGAATACCAGAATTATCCGGCTTATAGCTAACTGGTAACAACAATTACAGAGAGATACTTAAAATGAGCGTAAACCCAGAATACACCAGGGTTCAGCATGTCCAGATTATTCGCGAGCGAGATGGGCAGAAGGAAGTTGTTCGAGTCTATGATGAAGATGGCGACGTGGTTCTGTGTTTACCTGCCTACATTCAGGATGAGGAAATAAATCTTATTCTGCGCCGGTTGAATGACGTATATTCAGTCGGATATCGTGTAGGTGATGCAGCCCGCCGCCGCGCCATCAAAAAAGCGCTGGGGGATGATGAGGAGTAAGGCCATTTTTACTGGCAAGATATCTGTATACCGGAGTCTTTAGAGTACGTTCTAATGGCTCCGGATTATTAATACTGTTTTACTCATGCAATAAAAAGCAAACCAAAATTCTTTCGCTAATTCATTTTTAAATGCTCAAATCATTAAATGTAAGGAGCGTTATTTATCAATAGGTATGGCGTTCTTAATGGCTATTAAGCTAGTTCTGCTTTCGCTTGCTTCTGGAAATTAGGGAAACCTAATTTTACCCTATCAAAAAGTAACTTTTCTGGTTTTGTTGCATTCACGTAAACAAAAAAGTCCCGCCGGGCAGAAAAGAAAAACATCAAAAATAGCTATTTTCCCGAAAAGATCACGAACACTGAAAAAGTATCATGGGGAACCTGATCAGGAGACAACCCATGAAAATCAAACTAGCCCTGCTTATTGCATTTGCAGGTTTCAGCGCAGGAGCTTCCGCTGAAATCGCAGAATTCAGCTTTAAAGATACCCTGAACGTTAAAAAGACCGTATCGCCTGCATCCGTATGGATTAATCCGGTAACGAGCTTTGACGTTGCCGTTATTTCCGGTCTGGACCGTTATATTACGCTCAGTCTGCTGAAAAGTGACGGGAGCCTCATCTGGAGCACGAAAAGCAGCCTGGTTACCGTTGATGACCGTACCACATCTTCGACAGGCTTTGATTATTACGGCAAGACTCTGACCGTACCAGCGATGGGAGAAGATAGCTTCACCCTCAGAGAGGTGATTACCGACTTGCAAGGGAAGGAGGTCTCCCGGCAGGATTACCCGCTTGCAATTGACCGAACGCCTCCGGCAACGGGTACCATAAGTTATACGAGAAATGGGTGGAACTTTGGCAGCGAAGCGATCTTCACTTCAGTACCAGCCGGTATGCAGTACGCCAGCGTCCAGGCACTGGTCTTTAATGGACTGAGTGATAAAGGTTCCGGGCTTGCTAATGCTGAATATTTCATAACCGATGCCGCTGGAGTGGAGCGTAAAAAGCCAGCGGAAATTAATACAGTGGAAGGTAGCGTAACCGTTCAAGTCGCCGACGCAAGCAGCAATGCCCTGGCACCGGAAAACCGCTCTGAATATAAAGTGGGGATCTACCTTTATGACAAAGCGGGAAACAGGAGCGAACTAAGCCGCCGAAGCGTAATTGATCGGGTTAAGCCTGACGATATCATCCAGGTGCAGGACGCCACTACCGGATCATGGGTCTCCTATCAGTCTGGCATGACCGTCTTCCAGAACCCTATTTCCGTACGGGTATTAAGGAAGAAAAGTGACTTTACTGCTGTTAACGGTTCCAAATATGGCTGGGCGGACTCGAATTTCCAGACGTCCGATAGCACTTATAATATCTATACTTTCAAATACATATATCCAAATGTGGGGGATACTTATCATGAATTTCAGACTCTGGCGGGAGGAGTAAGACGAATTCATCATAACTCCCTCAACTTCACTCCAGCCCCGGCGATGGAAATAGCCCCGAAGATAGTGGCTAAAGAGATGTACCGGAGTGATACCAGTGAGTGGTTAACTCAGGCCTCAATCAGCGTTAAAACCGCCACCATTAGCCGCATAAAGGTAACCGCAGAACCCCGACCATACGTGCAAAAGTTCAGAACGGTAAAAAATGCAGCCTGGTTCTGCACTATTCCTGTCGGACAAAGTTCATGCGAGATGACGGTTAACTTCAACTACACCAGTGACAAAGGATTTGAGTATCTGCATCTTTACTCGGGAAAAGATGGTGACAGCATATTCGATGCGCTTGCTGGTAATTTTACGGTTATCTGGGATAACAACCCACCGGTGGTTAATGTCGCTCAGGTAAACAAGGCCTCCAAGACAATCACTATGACGGCCACCGATAATGATCGCGTCAACGCCTGGAACATCAGCTACTGGGATACCAAAGTTTTCGAAGCCACCCTTAAAAATGCCCGGGGGGAAACTTTCACCCTGAAGCCTGTGACTGTCAGTGAAAGCGATTATAAAACCAAAAACGCCACTTTCTCATACGCTGGTCTACCGGACGGGGATTATACGGTTGTTAGCGTGTCTGCCACGGATCTTGTTGGAAACACAGGAACCAAAACGCTTAATGCACCGCTGAAAATTGACTCAACGCTTCCGGTTATTGCGTTCAGCTTTAATGGCGCAGACGCAGAAGGAAAACTGGTTAAAGGGCTTGAGAACCTACGCATAAGCGTTACTGATGCCTCTGGGGATGCTTCCCTGATATCGCTTCAGCTCGCTGGTGGACCTAACTCTGAAAAGGTCACCCTTGCATTCACGCCGCTATCCAAGGATGTCTTTATTCCTGAATACCCCAGAATCTTCCCCAATACTGACGAATCGGGACAGATGTATCATCTGGAGGCTCTGGCTATTGACGAATCAGGTAACCGGACCACTAAAACGCTTAATTTTACCTACCAGCCAGCTAACCTGATTATGCTGGATAATCTCAAGACGCTGGCCACAGCCGTAGCACTGAAAGCAACGGACAACACGCCGCTGGCCATCATCCGAACCAGTGTGTTGCGTCGTCAGGACGGTTCTATCATTACCGGACAGTTAAACGGAACCCTGACTGTTCAGAAAAACGCCCAGTTCGGCGTTACGGTTGCCGGAGTTACGGTCCAGCCTGGTGAAACTAAATCGCTGTCACTGGATCTTGGTAATGGTGAAGAGCGCACATATCCCGTTACTCCCGCTGTAAGTGGTCAATCTGGCACGGCCACATTTACTATAGAATTCCCTCAAACATAAACCCTACACAAGGGTACGGTAGTATGCCGTACCCTGTTACGCCATCCTCAATGTAAAATGTAGAGTTGAGCATGACTTAATTATTACTTTCTCATTAAGTGTCTCTTAAACTGCAAACGGGAAAGTAATATTCCCGAGACGGGAAGGACTCCTTCCTTTTGGTTATAATCTATGATGCTAAACTGTGTAATTACACCGGAACAATGTCCTCGTTTAAATCGCTGGCACCAGTACATGATTTATCCATGAATGCTTTTTGATGCAATTTTACTTCAGAATGCTCTTAATTTTTTAAACAAATTATATTTGAATCCTTCGTGTATAAATTTGCAGCCCCTCTCTCAATGTTTTTTTAAAATATTTACTCTCAGGTTATTAGCCAGTAGATTCATTCTGTCATGATTACTCCAGAACTAACCGGAGGAATCACATTATGACCAAATATTATGATCGCAGTGGAATTGAAATCTCCAGCGCAAAAATCCGCTGTGTTGATTCTGTAAAAGGTACTGCGGAATATACTTTTCGTATTGTTTGCGATAAATGCAATGGGCGGGGAGAGCGTAAGCATTTTTATAGAAGTCGCTGTATGGCTTGTAAAGCCACGGGTTACAGCCTCGAAACGACCCGTACTGCTTACACGCTGAATGCGCTGTACCGCATTAATGCGCAAGCTGCCCGCAAAGTGTCAGCATCCCTGCAAGACGAGCGTTTAAGGACTGAAAGCGCCCACAGTTCTGCGTTCACAGCATGGTGCAGGTCTCATCAAAAAATGGTTGATGCAATCACCCAACAATCCAGTAGTAATAATTTTCTGGAAAGCCTTAAGTCTTCTTTAACCCACCAGCGTCAGTTAAGTGATAAGCAGCTGGCAGTTGCCGCCCGCATTTTAGGTATTCATTAATTCAAAGCCCTTTTAATTTAATTTTAAGGTCAATTATTACGGAGGAACTATGATCCATTCATTTAAAGACAGACGGCTTGAAAAGTTCTTCCGTAATGGAAAAACAACGGCAGGTATTCCTTCTGAAATTATTAACGCGATTCTGTGTCGACTTGAAACGCTGGATAATGTCCAGAGTGAGCGGGAGTTATTATCCAACAGCTTGCGTTATGAACGCTTAAGAATGACGTCAAACCGTTATTCCTCCATTCGAGTAAACTCTAAGTATCGATTATTCTTTGAATGGAATGATGGCGCACATAATGTTCATTTGTCTGCACATGACTATAAATCGCTCATCCATTAAGGTTAAAAATGAAGCTATTTTCAATTTCATCCCGGGATACAAGCATGGACGCGATGTTTTATATCCAGGCCAGTACTAAACAACAGGCAAGTTACATATTTAGTACCCTTTCCCCGAAGCCTACTGCGAACTGCCAGCTTACAGATTTGCAGAATGAGACGGTCGTCCCTTCCATAAGCCCTATTTCGCTTTCACTTAACCCCTGGTCGATCAATTCCCAGTCCCGAACCCGGGAACTGCGTATGGCCACGCATGGTCTTAACCTGATCTGTGCAGTCACGGATGAGCATACCCGTCAGATAGTTGACTTTTGCGATAACCTTGGACAGCAGCTTAAGGATCCGGACGACAAAAGCGCCTGGGTTAAGCTCATTAATTCTGAATGCGCTTTGCTTAATTCTCCGCGTCTCTATCCCGTTCTGCTTGAGCCGGATACACCGGCACAATTTGAAATCTTTGTGCCAGCTCCGGAAGATGGAGAACACGACACGGTCATAGCCAGCGTTGTTAAAGAATGTTTCGGAGATGAATGCCGGTACAGAGTAACGGACAAAGCTTTTGCAATGTCGGAAAAGCCAGTCATCAGGCTGGAAGCTCATTTCAATGACAAACGCGAAAAGGTTTTAGAACTGACCTTTTCCTGTTTCAATCTTTCACTCTCAGCGTCCGTGCATGAAAACCAGCTACGTCAGATTTTGTTACTTTGCGAAGACTTTGGCGTAAGGCTTCAGGGTAGAGCAGGGGCATCCTGCCACGTTAATATGCGCAGTGCTTACCGTCGTCTTGCTCATGTTGGCACCGGCTCTCGCCCAGGTGATGACAGTGATGTGCGGGTCTATACCTCGTTAAAAGAAGAAAAAGATGTTAAGAGGCTGCTTGATAAGTCAACCAGGGGAAGTGAGCTTGTACCGGCGAGGCACGGGCAGCAGTTTAACGGGGTCTTAGTGAATGCCACACCCGCATCGGCCACTACTGGTTTCATTTACCTTTCGCATGATTTTCCGGAAGGCCAGTTTATGATGACAGCCGAGGTGTTGCATGTTGGAATTACACCAGGCGGTATTTACTACATTGAAACACTGGACGGTTACCGGTTTATCGTGACAGCGTTTGAGAAGGGATTAATGAACGGTTTGAGGGAGTTTATAGCTGCAAATGAGGAATATTTTAAGTATTACCGCTGGTCTTAGTATCTGAGCTGAAACCGGTAGGCCAGGGAAGGCAACCGGGAAAATGCAATTTAACCTGATCCTATACCTACGACTATCTTTATCCACTTATAATAGCCTCACCAAATTATAATGCCCGATCACCGCATTTGCTTAAACCTCACATATTCTTCTTATGCTTCCCCTGATAATCTACGACCGAAAGACAAAGGAAAGTGAATACGAAATAAGATTTATGAGCACATAAAAGTTACTTTTCCTTGGTGGCACATCACAAACATTGTGGGTTTCATAATCCTTTTTGTTATTTAAAAAGGATGTGTTCAATTCTAATTAAAGGTGGTATTTTTTTTGAAAGTTTGCTGGGAGGTTATTAGCTGGGGGGATGGGTAACAGTATAATAAGTACAGATGAAAAGGAGGTTTTATGAAAGCGTTAGACGTGGTTTCAACTCAACTCAACTTTATTAATCTGTTGGATCAGGCAGGATATGCTCTTTCAGAAATTATTGTAAAACGCTTCAGTGCTGCACCAGCCTTTAACGAAGGGCACTGGTTGTTCATTGCAGAGCAGGATAACCGCTACATTGAAGTGGTCTGTATTCTCTCTTTAGCTTCAGAAAGCGGAGAGCAGCATATTGATGTTTTTATTAATATGTTCGAAGACCCGATTGATGATGTTATTTCACGAAACATTGAAACCAAAACCTTTGCGACGCTTTATAAATACATTGAACGTATACCTTTTACTCCGGGTGTAAAGAAAGAATTCTTGAGCAGTATTGAGAACATCAATTTTAGTTAATCAAAAACCACAACTTTTTGCCACCAAGTTATTAGGTAATGCTATCAACCTGATATAATTACCTTAACATGAATATGAGCGGAGCCGGGTTATGTCTAATAATACTGAAGTCATTAGCTGTGATTTATTTTCAACTCTATCTTCACTTAATTTTAGCACCGAGGATATTACAGGTTTGACTCCGGCCAACTTTCGAAAGGGAGCTTTCTTACATGCAAAAATTTCTGCTAGCCAGGCCACGCGAGCGACTGATATTTCCATTCAATTACTCACGGATCGTGTTTCAGGTGAAATGAACTACGTAATAGTAATTGGCAGGCACGAAGGACTCCTGCAAAGCGAAGCAATTGACCCAAACGCTGATAAGCAATACCGGGAAAACCGTTATTCTCGCCATTTTATCTCAGTAACCGATGCCAATACCAAAGCCCTGAAAAAAACCTGCAAGGTAATGAAAACATATATCAAAGAGCAGGCATTTAAGCCTAACACCTGGGGGCACAGTTTCATTAAGGGTTGATTTATTCTTGCCCCGGTGAGCCGGGGCAACGCTAAATTAACCTCAAACTGTGCTGGAGGCACAAATGTCTGAAAAACACTTTATCGTTAAAATCCAGAACCGAAACGGCGACCATGAGAATAGCTATGTTCGGTTACTCGTCAGCGATTGTGAGAAAAATGCTTGCCAGACGGCACTCATTTCAGAGTGCCATGGCGAGCTTGAACAGCTGAGTTTTGAAGACGGTGGGGTTTACGACTACAACGGCGAAAATCACTACAGTGTCAGGAGCTGCGTGGAGGTTGCTCCAGAAGACGTTGCAACTTTGCAACGCTTCCTTTAACACCTGCGACATTTGATTAAATATCGGGCGTCCGCTACAGGATGCCCGTGATTTAAACGATTCCTCAAAGATCGCTGTCACTCCTGATAACTGTATTAAGAGCAGGTTTGTGATAGGTTCAGCGTAACAACATTACTGGAATTTTGGTTGCCTTGATGAAGAGCTGCTTTTCTGATTTACCCGTTAAAGACGGCACGTCCGGAACCTGGAAACTGGACACATTCGAAATTACCGCAGATAAGGCGATGAGCCTCGCCCTTCGTGCCGAGTATACAGGTAATACAGACGAGTTTATCCCGCCCGGTAGATATCGGCGTTTGTCCAACGGCTGGGATGTGGTGATGTCCAATACCCCGATGGAGATCAGAACCTGCCAGGATTTTTTAGAGCGAGCCACCGGGCGCGTGCTCATTAATGGTCTTGGTCTGGGGATGGTGCTTCACGCCATTCTTCAAAAAGAAGATGTAACCCATGTAACAGTAATTGAAAAAGAACAGGACGTTATTAACCTCGTTGCGGCCTCGTTTGCAAACGATCCTCGCGTTGAAATTATCCATGCTGATGCAATGATGTATTGCCCACCAGCAGGCGTCACGTACAACGCATGCTGGCACGACATATGGCCAGACTTCGCAACAGCTAACCTCTCACAGATGGATAAGCTGGAAATTAAGTACCGGGACATCTGTGAATGGCAGGGCTCGTGGGGCAGGGAGGAGTGTGAGCAAAAGCACATTGAGTTTCAAAATCTTGGGGCTGATTGAGTACAACTTTTGAAGGTGTCTCCGCTAAAGAAGACTGGGTCTCTTTGCGCATGCCCAGCTGTGCTGCATGACCTGACAAAGCCTATAAATAAACAGATCGGTTTGATTTAGTAATCCCCCTTCCAACCATCAGGCCGATATTTAAACTGCATCTCCATTAAGGATGGCTGATGAGCACGATTTCTACGGATTTAATTGCACGGATCTACGCAGCCTCCGAATTGCCGTTGAGCAACGACGAGCTTTATCGCGAAGTGCAGCGTGAAACTGGCATGTCGGATGCCGAATTGCACGAACTGAAAGAATTTGGGTCAGATAAAACCAGAACCAGCGGCGTCAAACACAAAGTACGCTGGTTTCAGCAGACTCTTCGGCAGGCCGGAGTCATCGAACGCGTTCCAGAAAAACGGGGCGTCTGGAGATACTCCTCTAAGACGAAAACAAACCTACACGAGTCATGGGAAAAGCTCTGTGTTGTCGGTTTCTCAACTTCTCTTGGGGCATCGGTTTTTGGAAACGCCTATGCCTTCTTCAGCAATATCACAGAGCAAATTCATCTTTGCCTGACCTCGCCGCCTTACCTCCTTCGAAATTCAAGAGACTACGGGCATGGCGGGGGGCGTGGCGAGCAGGTTTATATTGACTGGCTTCTGCGTATCCTCGAACCGATCGTGAAACAGCTTGTACCCGGCGCAAGTGTGGCATTGAATATCACTCAAGATAGCTTTAATAGGGGCAGGCCTTCACGTTCTCTGTATCTGGAGCGTCTGACACTGGCATTATGTGACAAGCTGGGGCTTGAGCTCATGGACAGGCTTCAGTGGGTGAATCGCAGTAAGCCCCCATCGCCAACGCACTGGGCATGTAAGCAACGAGTGCAGCTCTGCTCATCGTATGAGCCTGTGCTGTGGTTTACCAATGATGCGAGTAAGGTTCGTTCAAACAACTTACGTGTACTGCAACCGCATTCAGAGCAGCATCTTAAATTGCAGGCAGCAGGCGGTGAAAATCGCACGACCTTTTATGGTGATGGGGCGTACCAGCTTAAAAGCGGATCCTTTGGAAATAAAACAGAAGGAACGATCCCCAAAAATACTTTGTTTTACGGCAATAGCTGCGCTGATACGAGATTTTGCCATTCCATTGCCCGCGAGCTAGGTTTTCCGCTGCATGGTGCAACGTCTCCTACCAGGCTTGCAGCGTTTCTGATTGAGTTTTTGACAGAGCCGGGAGATCTTGTTGTAGATCCCTTCGCTGGCCTGCATAAAGTTCCCATCGCAGCCGAGCGACTTGGCAGACGTTGGCTGGCGACGGACAAAATCATGGAATGGCTGGCGATTTCCCGAAACCTTTTTACGGCCGCACCGGGATATAAGAGTAACCCCATGCTGGACGAGCTCGCCGAACTGTATCGGGCTTAATGCAAGTTAACGGTTTTGATAAAGTGGTTTGAAGCGACAAGCGGTTTATTCATTTTGCATTGTTTCTACCATAAAATGACAATATTAACGGCTTAGCATACGCCGCAGAGATAATTAGGGTGCCATTCATTTCCGGTTGTCTGTATTAACGAGTGTATTCAATATTCACTTGTTTCTCCGATATAGACCCAACAAAAAAAACTGATGGTTGTGATACAGAACTTGTTGAATTAACATCCGGTACATTAACTATATTGGTAATTTAGACGGTTTCTAAATTAAAGGTGGACAGATATGAAGTCAGATACAGAAATGGTTTCTCCTATCGAGTTGCACATTGGCGATCATGTCCAGCGGCATGGTGCTTTATTTGAGGTTATGCATATTGTTGAATCCGAATGCGATATTCCCGGCGGCATCCGGGTAGCAGCATGCATTTCACGGGTTATCGGTGACGTTACGGGCAATATTCCTCGTGGTTGGCTGGAAACACCGAAGCGTATGGCTGAGCGAGGAGTTAAGTGGGCGACGAGTCTGCCTGAGGGGCTTTACTTTAACATCCAGGGGAACGCACATGCGAAAGTAAGCCGGGTTATTCGTAATGTGACTAATTGAAACTTTTTTCTGAATTGCGGTGTAAAAGTTACTTTTCACCGCATCGTTTTCCCTAACTACTAAATCAGAGCTTCTCTGAAATAAGCGGATTTAACCGCTAGCGATTTATTCAGGCCATTTTATTCTAATCATTATCCTACACTTCAAAAATATTCATTATTTTTTCTTCTGACCTATTAGCCAGAATTCTCGATTCGGTATCATTTACTTACGGTAAATCTTTTGAAAACGAGGTAAATGGCATGCATTCTCAGGATCCTATCACGAAATTAACCCAGACGTTGCAACGCGACGATGGTTCTCAGGTTCGTATTGTAGCGCAGCGGGGATATGGAAGTGGGCTTACAGCCTCGCTTGATGTGTACGTTCTCCGTCGTGATTCCTCTGAAAGCAACTGGTCACTGTGCGGAAAAGATCCTCACCCAGAGTGGAGAAAGATGTCAGTAGATGAGTATCAGAAATTTGGACGCTCTGAAATGCTGCGTTATGCCACACCAGGTGAAATTCTCAGGGTGGCATCCGCTATTGGCCAGCCAATGAGCTTCCTCGATGGCAACCCTGCGTTTTAGCCCGAACCCTGGCGACGCCTTTTAAACCGGCGTCATTCTTTTTACGAGCAACAGACGGAGAAAAAATGAATCTGAACGAACGAAGCACGAGCGCAGCAACGCCAGATTTGAGCCGACTTTATCTCATTTCCGGGCGCATTATGTTTGATGATGATGATCAGGCCTACCTGGTCGAAGCCGACTCCCCTGGTGATGCAGAGGAGGCTTTCCGGCATCATATTGCTGACAGTGCCGACGACTTAGAAAAGGTGATTATAGTTTCCTCTACAAGTTTCGCTTCAGCTCACAGCAGTCGCGTAATTTGTCGGCCTGCCGTGAAGTAATTTCAACTTCCAATGATATTTCCCTCTTTATAAAAGCCGCCGTCTGGCGGTTTTTATTTGCAAAAAATGAATATTAATCCTGAATGATATTAATTTAAGATGAGGTAGTGTTCATATTCTTCTTCTTAATATTTTTTCTAAAAAAACGCCTTCAGGTTATTAGTTGGTATTAGTGTATTTGTTATGATCTTCTCATCAAATACATTAATTAAATAATCAAGGAGTCAACTGTGGCAGATAATTATACTCAGGCGTCGTTTATTATTCCCTGCACTCAGGAGCAGGCAAAAATGGCACAAGAAGCAATCACATTCGTTACCGAAGCAGAAATTGCAGAAGGTGAGCGTTTGCTTGATAAGCCACTGACAGATTGTTCTCTGACTGAGAAGCTGATCCTCAGTATTATCGAGAACCACCCTGAGTATGACCCTTCTGAGCCGAGCTTTGGGCAACCATCCTGCCCAGACTGCAATTATGAACTGTTGTTCGCAACAGAAGTTACCAGCAGTGGGCTGGCAGTTTTTCATGGAGAGACCATTGATCTTGACCATGCAATTTGCCTCACAACTGCCGTGCTGTCGGTATTCGACCTCTCGGAAATGGTAACAATTACTGCTGCATTTACATGCAGTAAAAGCCGGACAGATGAATTTGGGGGTATGACTATTCTGGTCACAAAGGATACCCACTATTACCAGGATGGCTGTCAGTTTTCTCGTCTCATGAATGAGGCTCACAAAGCCGGTATCCAGTATGCTCTGTGTAAAGTGACGCATTACCACGGTGAGAGCAGCTATGTGGCAAGCTATGTCCTGAGCTGCGACGTAGCGGATTCAGCCCAGGAGGTCGTTAACAAACGACTGAAGGCATGTGCCGGAAAAGAGCCAGAAGACGGAATCTATATTCTGTGTGAAGAAGACAACACTAGTCTTTCGGTCGAACTCGTTACAGAACTGTCTCCGCTCGATTACGACAAGCTGAGCAAGCTTCTCCCTTCCCTTGACACCCTTTGCGGCGCTTAAGCCTGCCAATTACCGTAGCCACCGGTTTCCCCGGTGGCCTGGAGCCTGCCATGACCAATAAATTCATAGTTTCTACCGTTGATTGTATCAATGAATTTGCAAGTGACGTTCCGCAGAGTGTTTCCTTACGGATAGATACAATGCTTGAACAGCGTATCCGCAAATTGGCGGCATACGTGAAAGAAAACGATCTTCATTTAACTGAGTTTTACTTCTATGAGGCTTTGTTGAATAAATCGAACTTTTGCTGAGTTGAAGGATCAGATCACGCATCTTCCCGACAACGCAGACCGTTCCGTGGCAAAGCAAAAGTTCAAAATCACCAACTGGCCCACCTACAATAAAGCCCTCATCAACCGTGGCTCCATAACTTTCTGGCTGGATGATGAAGCTATTCAGGCCTGGTATGAGTCGGCAACGCCTTCATCACGGGGAAGACCTCAGCGCTATTCTGATCTCGCCATCACCACCGTTCTGGTCATTAAACGCGTGTTCAGGTTGACCCTGCGGGCTGCACAGGGTTTTATTGATTCCATTTTTACACTGATGAATGTTCCGTTGCGCTGCCCGGATTACACCAGTGTCAGCAAGCGCGCAAAGTCGGTTAATGTCAGTTTCAAAACGTTCACCCGAGGTGAAATCGCGCATCTGGTGATTGATTCCACCGGGCTGAAGGTCTTTGGTGAAGGCGAATGGAAAGTCAAAAAACACGGCAAAGAACGCCGTCGTATATGGCGAAAGTTGCATCTGGCAGTTGACAGCAACACACATGAAATCATCTGTGCAGACCTGTCGCTGAACAATGTGACGGACTCAGAAGCCTTCCCGGGTCTTATCCGGCAGACTCACAGAAAAATCAGGGCAGCATCGGCAGACGGCGCTTACGACACCCGGCTCTGTCACGATGAACTGCGGCGTAAGAAAATCAGCGCGCTTATCCCGCCCCGAAAAGGTGCGGGTTACTGGCCCGGTGAATATGCAGACCGTAACCGTGCTGTTGCGAATCAGCGGCTGACCGGGAGTAATGCGCGGTGGAAATGGACAACAGATTACAATCGTCGCTCGATAGCGGAAACGGCGATGTACCGGGTAAAACAGCTGTTCGGGGGTTCACTGACGCTGCGTGACTACGATGGTCAGGTTGCGGAGGCTATGGCCCTGGTACGAGCGCTGAACAAAATGACGAAAGCAGGTATGCCTGAAAGCGTGCGTATTGCCTGAAAACACAACCCGCTACGGGGGAGACTTACCCGAAATCTGATTTATTCAACAAAGCCATGATATCGATAATGCCAACAATGAGTTACTCCGTAGTAATGCAAAATTACTGCATCGCAATGCAGTAGAAACTATGAAAGCAAACCAACGGCTGGTTATTGATATAAGCACCCTTAAAGAGGTGCAGGATACGCTTATCCAGACGGTTGGCGATGTTGTTAAAATCCAGAGAGAAGGGGCTATTAAGCTCAGGGAAACAGAAAAACAGGTTCTTGCCATGCGTGAGAATTTGCGCACCCGACTGACACAAAAAGGGGTAGATCATGGTGCGTAACCTTAAGAGTAGTGACGATTTTTCCCGTGAACTGTCATTTCTTTTTCACCGGTCTATAAAGATTAGAAATTCAGGTTTCGCGATATTTGGTGCGGGCCTGCTGATAATGATTTTTGGTCTTTGCTTGTGGTTGCTGTCATTACACCTCTCACCTTCAGTTCTGGACTTTGATATTGATGTGCCCTTGTCATTCTTCAATTCATCTGAAGGTGAAGATAAGTTAGTGGTTTCGGATTTTGGCGATGCATTTGGAGGCTTCCTAACTACATATTCTAAGTTGCTATTAGGGATTATGGGGCTATTAGTAGTTTCTTCAACTGCCTTTAAAATTTTAAAGGGGGAGGAAATAGGTGAGATATTCCCGATGCTTCTAATTGCTGGCGCTTTTCTTATCGGCTTGTCAGTTTTTACATCTGCTTTAGGTTCGGAAGAGACTGATGCCACTTCAGCTTCGACTGTAAAGGTTATCAAGAAATATGTAAAACATGAAAAATACGATAAACTTGTCGCATATTTAAATGATAGTAATTGGCCCTCAGGCGAAGAGGTATCTGTAAACTATTTAAAGGCGCAACTACATATAAAACTCGGCAAGCCAGATGTGAAGTTAACACAGAATGTTGTTAGGGCGTATATGTCTGGTGTATTACAGTCAAATATTCCCGTGAAAGTTCGTTATGCATTGGAAAAGACAGCTTTAGATAAATCCGTCTCACCACTTGCGATTCGTTATGAGCAAAAACGTATGTCTAAATCACATACCTTTTCAAAAGCGTCGGTTAATTGTCTTAAAGTAGGTAGTCCCGTCGCATTCGTTGGCGTTTTGTTCGCTCTTCTTGGTATAAAAATCAGGCGGCGAGTCAGATTCTTAGAATCAAATTGAATGAAAGCCCGGTACGCTGGGCTTTTTTATTCAGTAACTTTTATCAAATATGTAGTAATTTACCGGAATCTGCTTCTCCAGCTTGTTAGCTGAAAAGCTTACTCAAGTATAATAATCTACTTCTGATTATGTTTTTTATGGTTTTATTTTTACACAACTTATTAAGGATACATGATGTGTAACTTTACTCCTGTTCAAATTATTGCTGATTATATACTGAGGTTTCTTAAAAATAATACTGATGCCAAGCTTTATGAGGCAATGCAGCGTCTTGAAAAGAAAATTGGTCAGTTTGTCGCTGATGGGGTTGATGAACATCAATTACGCTCTTCATTAAGCAAAGTCTGTCGATCTCGTTCCAGGGCGGCTCTTAAAGAGGAGTGTGAACAACTCATTCCATAAAAAGAACATCATACGGGAAAGTTACTTTAACGGTGAATGGCTCGCTTCTGGCGGTTTAAGTTGACGGCCATTCCTACCATAGCCATCATAAAGTATGATTAGCATTCGAGTGTGGCACTACTAATTTTAATGGGCTACGCATTCAGTCTCCACCTCTCTAACTATAAAGGTTCTTTTCATGTCCAATAGCTTCGATAAGCCGCAAACGCTCCCGGTACATAATTCTGATGCCGAACCCTTTTTTCCGAAAAACCTTGGTCCATTTATCGAGCAGGTATCCGGAAGGGATCTGGCAATGCTCACAGAATCAGAGAAGGAAAAACTTGCGCACCTGATCAGAACTGGGCGTAAATATGGAGTTTCTGTCGCTATCGTTCCTGATACAGATTCTGCTGAGCTTCATGAATTACTGTCTAATGCCGATTCCATTGAAAGGCAGTTTTCCATCTATGAACGCATCCAGACGAAGATTGCGTTCACGCGGTGTCAGGAAGCATAAACAAAGTGAGAAATACAACTACGTGGTATGACGTAGAACATATTGAAATCACCACAGGCGAGCGAGGCGGCAGGATATGGGTGCTGAAGCTCTCCTGTGGCCATACAGTATTTCGCCGAATACCTCCTATACGTCTTCATAACCTCACAGCTTTTTCTCTGCGGGAGCCCCCAGAAAAATGTCGGTGCTCTCTTTGCAATTCAAGTCCATAATAAAGCCTTTTTAAAGGCCACAAACTGCATATCACAGGATAAATCATCCTCTACAGCGTTCATTCTTAAACGCAAAATTTATATTTCATTCATTCTATTTTAAAAGCGTTATAAAAGACGGAATCCTATTTAGTCTGTTTGATGCTTAAATCATCTTCAGTGCCTTTTATCTTTTACCCAGCGACTTTAACATTAACCTGAGCAGAAAACTTGTTTTCAAACTAAGTTCGAAAACTTTCTGCTCAGGTTATTAGCCGGGTAAGCCACTTTGTTATATTTGTTTCATGTTAACAGAGGAGGCGATATGCAAATTGAAAAGGTGATGTCATTACTTGAAGTGCTTTCAAGCTGGCTTGAAGATAACATCAATATGGATTCTGAAATTATCTTTGATAATGACGAAGATAATACCAACTCAGAAATTCTGTATCCTGCTGTAGAAAAGGCTAATGCCGTTTTGCGCAAAATGGCATCTTTATCTTCAGATTCTGTTCATGCAATTCGACAGCGCTTGCAGCTTGCCGTAGAAGGCAAAGCTGAATTGTCCCTCAAGGATGTGGGAGAGCTTCTGCTGGCAACAAAGTATCTGATGTTGTCCACTGAAGAGGGAGAGTAAGCCTGTGACCACTCTCGTATTTGAAATGGCAGATATCAATAAACTGATCGAAGAAATTCGCACCGCAAAAACGTTTTCGGTCACCCCAGATCAGATCTATGACCCGGCATGCTATCCGGGGGGAGCCCTCCTTAACGCTGAGGGACAGACTGAAGAAGAGGCGCGTAAAGCTGGTAGGGTTTTCTTTCCCTCATCCTCAAAAATTGCCAGCACACATCTGGTGCCAAAAGTGCTTCTCGCGCACAGTCATGGTGTATACCTGATCACTAATGCTGAGCTTGAGGGCTCTCCCGCATCCCGCGATACTGTGGCTTACGCCCAGGGGATGAATCCAAAACTGGATGAGGACTGGGATTACGCTTGTGATGCCGCTTTGGGTGGGTCTGATTGTAGCTATACCATTCCCGTTGAGTGGCTGGAGTTAGCGGTAGAGCAGGGTTTTCAGGAGTTTCGACTTCGAATGAGTGAAACCAATATCAAACTTGTCAGCAAATAGTATGTCCTTGCTGTTTCCAGTCAAACATTGTCCGCCAGTCGAGCTGCTGGCGGATTGTTTTATATAAGGCCGGGAAGGTATGTCAGGTTTAAGCAGTTCCGCCCAGAAGCTTACAAGGGCGCAGATTTACGTGTTAAGACGGATGGCATCCGGCACGATCTATGATATCTCTGGCAATTTCAGACGGGCCAGAGAACGGCGTACGTTTATGGGGAATCCTGATGATGTGACGTGCAGGAGCTCTCCGGTCCTGTTCCGGCTGGGCCTCGTGGAGTTATGCCAGCCAGTAAGGCATCTGGAGCCAGGTTTATACTATCGGCTCAAGTTGAGCTCCTCAGGGCATGAAGCTCTTAAGGCGAACGCACACCTCTAACATTTGAGATAGTTCGTTCGCAGCCAGGAAAGTAACTTTCATCTCAAGTGTGACCCTTACTACCTCATTTATGAGTAAAACCCCCCTCTGATATGTCGAAAATGCTCATTTATACGAAAATAGTTTCTCTTCAGGTGTGATGTAATTACTGAGAATTCTCCCTGAATGGAAGGCAACCGATGAAAATGTTTTTTACCCCTTATGTTCGTATCGTTTTCTATTTTTGCGCATTGATTTTTATTGTTTACAGTTTCAGTGATTTTTTCCAGGGCGTCCCTGACAGCACCTTCTTCAGTGCGGTCATCACGCTACTTGTTATCGGAACCATTGTTGCCCGGCATCTGGATCGCAAAAAATCTCTCAAATATACTTCACAGATTTAAGTTTCCACTCAGGCCACTCTCGGGTGGCTTTTATAATTTAATAAGGACCGGTTCATGCATAACCACGAAATTCAGACCATTGCTATATTTAGTGCCCAGTATAAAAACATCGAAGATGCTGAAAATGCAGGTGCTTTATATTCAGTAGATATTGAATATCCGATGACACTAAATGATTTATCGCGGCTTTGCGACTCTATTGCCGAAGCAGTAGGTGTGCCTGGCGGCGTCAAATACCAGTTCGTGTCCCAGCCGGAAGCGCATGAAACCAGCTTCTGATAACCAGTAACCAAACTGCCTAAAAGCAGGTGCAAAGCCATGAAACAAACAAAGTCTTCTATGTCACGTATTGTGCAGCTGTACGACGGGAGCCGATACGGAAACTGCGAGCAGGCTGATAACGAAGGAGAGCTTTTTACGGTGGTGTTGAATAAGCCTTCGCAGATCGATGACATCCGTAAAATCGTAGACACAACCGCCGAAGTACTTGGCAAAGCTTTGCCAGTACTCCTCTTTTAAAGCTTACATCCGTGAAGGATAATTACGGTCTTACTACTTTCAGTTTTTCATTCCAGTGCCGTCCATTTTAATTTATCGATTTTAAGCGGTCGGCGCTATTTCATTGTTTCTTTTCCGACTGTAATTCCTTATATATAGGAATATTTCAAAGAATTTATCTCAGGTTATTTGTGGCGTGGTGCCAGTTGTTATAATGATTCCACATAATCTGGAGAGTCAATCATGATCACATCTCTAATGAATTTCCGCGATTTAACCGGAGAGGCAGTCATCCAGGCGCGGCAATGCGTTATTAATGCTGAGATCGAAGCGGCCCGGGAAAAGGTAATTCATGCTCGTTCGTTATTCAAAGCGGGTATACATAATGTTGTAAACGGTAGTTCTGGCATTAAGGCTGCGGCAGCACATTTTCTGGTGATAAAACGTTTACAGACTGACACTCGGTATCTGGACGCGGTTATCACTGATAACCTTTGCATGTTTTCTCCTGAGGGTTATCTGTATCTGTTTATGCAACAACGTTATTTCCTATAAAACAATGGGTTAGGTAAGTATCTTTCCATTAAAAACATTAAAAAGGTGACTTGATGAAACCATTTGGACTTGCCGGAAAACCCCGGCCCGAACCTTGCGGCTGCTGCTGGTATACCCGTGAGGACTGCCCTTACGTCAGCGCAAAACAGATCTATCGCCGCAGGCAGCGCAAGGCAGAACGCCAGCGTCAGCGCAGCACCATTGTGATGGCCGTTTCTGAATTTCGCTGACCTCTTCTGGAAATATCATTTTTTCTCCAGAAGAATTTTAAAATAAAGGGAAATCTTTTCACGGGTATCTGATGTTTATTGTTTATGGTAAATTGCGCCACATTAATTGTTTGTGGCGCAGTTCGTGATGGCTTAAGGATATAATATGAAAATCAGCCAGCTGGAATCCGGGATGCAGGTTTGGTCTGTAACCCGTACCAAAATGGGAAATACCACCATTTCAACGGTCATTGTCCACCCCGTTGTCATTATTGAAATTCATGATAACCATGTGATTGCTCGCTGGAACGGCAATGCACCACGTCGGTTTGGAGAAACGGCTATCAGGGGCTGGAAGAAGGAGAAGCCACTGCTTGTCCGTGAGCCTTTCGGAAATGTTCGTCTGGCCACCCGGGCTGAAAAAACCGCTATGCAGGAAAAAGAGTAATACCCCCTTTTAGCACCCACAATTTCACCGTCCATCTGCCTTTAACCTTGCCTGTTATTAACGGAATCCTTTCTGACTGGGCGGATCCCACGCATAACCTGAACTGTTGGCTAACCGTCTTACAGCCAAATTCCCTCCTTTATCTGGCAGGAGTGCGTCCGTGAGCTCTGTATGATCTACGTGTTTGTTAAGTAGAGCACATAACAGGAGTGGGGTATGACTGAATTAAATAAAAGCCCGTCCGGTTTTTCCGGAGCTGATGTCAGTAAAGAACAGGCTGCCATAAGGGCACTTGTAGAAAGAGTAGTGACCAACTATCGCAGCCGGACAGCACCTGATCGGGTTCAAAAGGCTTCGGTAGCGTTTAATGGGGGATTAATCCTGACCCTGATGCTGGCCTTGACGCTATTGGGCTACCTTGTGGCGGAATTGCTCAGGGGGTATGTTGCGGATAGTTCACCCTATGTGCCCGGTCTAAGTTATTCGCAATTTTCGATGCTTATGGTCGTTGAGCTGTGTCTATGCTTTCTTGCATGGTTTTTGGTTGTCACAGGGGACTATCCCCGGCCGTGGATATTTCAGGTAGTCCCGATGGAGCAGTACTGGTTCTTTGACGAAGTGGATGACGACGATCTTGCCCGGCTTTCCTGTAACCCTTACATCAAGCGCTGGCTACTTGATGAAATGTCCGGTATTCATCGACTGACCTACACGAGGCTGCATGATCGACTGGAGCGCATCTGTAATATTGCATCCCATCTCGAATACAGCCGTATTCAGGCACATAAGATTTCCCTAATCAACGGAAGCAGTGCCTCCTGATCCTACCATTGCATCCGGAAATTAAACGGGCAGGAACTGCACTGTATGTTCCGACCCAGCAGCTGCCCGTTACCCTTTTCTTTAGTATAAAATGACTTTCGCCGACAACCGGAAGTGAATCATGTCAAATAAATGAAAAATCAGTAATTTATGTAGGCGGGGTGTTTGGCTGATCAGGGCAGGGTGGTATAATAACGCTGGTGCTGGAGGCTTTTGCCCCAGCCAGCGGTAACACTGTTTGACTGTGGTAAAAGCAGAAAGCCCCGAGTAATTTTTCAATTAACCTGTACTGCACCCATTTTGTTGGACGATGAAATGGAATAGTCCCTGATATGTCAAAGCCAAAATACCCCTTCGAAAAGCGCCTTGAAGTCGTGAATCACTACTTC